>JAXJQT010000326.1:0-8406 GCA_036311025.1 Spirochaetota bacterium | reverse complement strand
GTTTAGGATAAAGTGTAAATTTATTAATCATTGTCTTTGAAGTTTTCTGAAATTAAAGCTTGCAGTTTTTTGTCGTTTTTCAGTATTTTTTTTAGTTCGGATATATTTTTGACATTGAGTTGGCGGTAAATGGAAGTCAAATAATTGCTTATAGTTTTTTCACTGAGTCCTATTTTATTTTCTAATTGTTTGCGTAAGACATTCGGATTGTCGATAAAACCTTTTAATATTAATAATTCACTTCTGCTGAAATCGTAAGTTTGCAGGTCATCGTCAGAATCGTAATTTGTATCTGCTTGTTTTCTATTATAACTGTTTAAAAAACGGATTGCAGTTTTGCACAGAAAAAATTCATAACCAAAGAAGTAAATGATTACACCGATAAAAAAGTATTGAACATTCGAGAAATTGAATGAATAGAAAACAGAAATCCCTAAAAACATTATTACCATGAAGTATGTGGATAAAATCAGAATTCTTTTTTCAACTTCTTCTTCCTTTAACTTTTTGAAAAAACGAAAGGGAATATAAATAAGAAATAAAGTTGTAAACAGAGAAAAGCAACCATAAAAAAAACGATTTTTCCCGGTAATACAGAAAATTAAAATACCTGCTGTTAAAATTAAGGCATTTAATACAAGAAGAATGTTTTTGTAACGTGAATAATTTTTATCACAGAGTAAAATATTAAAGTAAATAATTACCATCGCAGCCGAAAAGGATATACATAAAATTGAAGCTAAGTTCTGTATAAACGACGGCGGTATTGCGGCAGAATCTTTTTGTAATAAAGCGATACATGCATAAGCAATAAATAAAAATTGTATCGGCAATTCTTTATATCGATGAAAAATGAAAGACGGTATCAATTGTATAAAGATAAAAAAGATTAATGCGGTAATTATTATTGTTGCCATGTTGTTTCTGTGAATATCAGTCGTAGATGGAAGATGTTTTTGCAATGACAAACGGTGTCATTTTTACGGCAACGGCTCCTTCTTTCATCCATATAATCTTCATAGATACAGAACCTTTGCTTTGCGTGGAAATAGTAGGCAAATCTTCTATATACACAATGTCATTTTTATTGAACTCGATAAATTCCGTGTTGTCGCTTAACGGATTAAGGATAAGTATAAATTTTTCATCATCAGACGGATGTTGACGTGGACTTCCCGTAAAAGCTATACTTTTGATGTCGGATGTATCAACGTTTTTGTATTTTTCAATGGAAAGAAAATCATCTTTAATCATAATGTCGGTACACTTCATATTTATAACTCCTTAAGTTTTTAGAAATGAAATAAAAGATACCTTTACATTTTTACTAGGTCAAGTCGTTTATTTTATTTTCAGTGATGCTTTTGTTTTCATTAAAAAATATTATGTCGGGTAGTGATAAAAGATACTTAGAATCGGTGAATAATTGACAAGTTTTTCCTTTTATCCTATTAATCAACGGACGGAGATAAAGAAATGAATGTAGATCAATTAAAAGAAAAATTATTGTTACTAGAACCTAATGCCGGTGATTTTTTATTGGTTTTCAGCGGAAAGACCAGTAAAAAGGTTCACGGATTATATAAACCGGAAACAAAAGAAATTATTATTCACAATAAGAATTTCAGCGAAGATAATGGACTTATTTATACGGGAATTCATGAATTTGCACATCATATTCATCATGTGAAATACGGCCCGTTATTGACTAATCGTTGTCATAATGCTCGATTTTGGCAAATTTTTCATTCATTATTGAAAAAAGCCGAAGAACAACAGATTTATCAAAATCCTTTCCGTAATAATCCTGAATTTATTACTTTGACACAAAAGATTAAAGATAATTATTTGAAAAATAATGCACAGCAAATGAAAGAATTGGGACTTTTATTGAAAGACGTGGCTTTACTTTGTGTTAAAAATAATTTGTTTTTTGATGACTATGTAGATAGAGAATTAAAACTACAGCATAATACTGCAAAAACTATAATGCGTATCAGTGAGCTTGATTTACCTGCGGAAGTTGGTTTTGAAAATATGAAAATGATTTCTTCTATAAAAGGAAGTTCTGCACGTGAAGAGGCTGTTCAGGCTTTGATGGAAGAAGAAAGCAGTCCGGATTCAGTGCGTGTTCAAATGAAGGATTCTGCAATGAAAGAAGAAGAGCGAGAAACTTTGCAAGATCCGAAGAAGAAATTACAAAAGGAAAAAGAAAAAATTGAAAAAACTATCAAAACATTAAATGAGAAACTTGAGAAAGTAGAAAAGATGATTGAAGATTTAGAGTAACTTTTATTATGAGATAAACAGTCTCCTTAAATCCTTTGGAAAAAAGGGTTAGAGGAGATTTTTTTTATAATTAATATTGTTTAATGTTTTACTTTTTAGTAAATAAATGTTATTTAAGTAAGCCAATGTTAAAATATTTTTTTTGCTTTATAAAAAATGAGTTTGCAAATGAATCTAAAGTCTCTTACTGTTAAAACATTATTAACTCTGATTATCACGATAGTTCTAACTTTCTCATTTTTTTTGTATCTTTCTATGTATTCAAATCGTAATCAGCATTTACGTCAAATAAATACCAATGGTCAGAATGCGATGACACGATTATCGACAATTTCTTCTATACTATATTCTCATGAATCTGAAGAAAACTGCATTAAAATTGCAGAACGCTTTTTCTATAATGAAATGAAATCAAATTTTTATATTCAATCAATTACTTTTTATGCAACAGATAAATCTTTAATTTTACGTTTGCAACGTAACGAAGATTGGGAAATAGTGCGTGTTGAGAAGGAACCGCAATTTCAATATAACCCCAAAATAATAAATATATTAAAAGAAGATGTTGTTGCCTGTGAACAGAAAATAGGAAATATAGAGATAATTCTTTACAAGAAGGTAAACAATAAAGAGGTTTTTAATAAAATAAGCGATTTTCTTTTTACATTGCTTTTTATTATAATTTTTTCATCTATTGTAACTTTTTTATTCTTAGAAATTTCAATTATTCATCCGCTTAAAACTTTGATTAAACATATTCAACAATATAGAAGTTCCGGTTATGTAAGTATGACTATGCTTCAGCCGTTTTCTCCGGATGATGAGGTTGGGCTTTTAATTCAAGAATTTAATGATTTAATGACTGATTTGACAAAGAATTTTGAACACAAAGCCTTTTTGATTCGTCAGCTTGAGCTTAGCAATGATGAAATGCAAAGAGAAGTAAAAAAACGTATCTATACGCAAGAATGTGAACGTTCGGCACAAGAATATATGAATAAAGTTTTTGACTTAGTTCCGGCAATGCTTGTAATTGTAGATGAAGAACTTATGGTTACACAGATTAATAATCAGATGCGAAAATTTTCCGGGTGTGATTCAAAGTTGGAAAATGTTTATTTATCAGATATTTTACCGTTCACCGAAAGATTGACTGAATTAATATTCAATTCTTTAAAAGTTCGCGAGGTTAGAACATTCCATTGTTCTTTTAATCAACAATATTATGCTTTGACATTAAATCCTTTTGAACATAAAGACGGTATTCGTGCGATTATCAGATTGGATGATATAACGGATACAATTATGAAAGAAAATGAACTTTTTGATAATTTTCGTTTTGAAAATTCAAAGAAGTTGATTGGCGATATTATGCACGATTTTAATAATCTTCTCGGCGGAATAATGGGAGCGACTTTTCTTGCAAAGCTTGAAATGAATGAGCTCTCAGAAAAAAATGGCGAACTTCAAGATATGTTGAATATCATCGAAACAGCTTCGAAACGCAGCAGTAATTTAATTAAAAAGCTTTCTTTTGTATCAAATTGTAACGAAAATGCCGTAGCGGAAGTAGATTTGAAAGATTTACTCAATAATATTTTGTCAATTTTATCTTTGTCGATTCCGCCAGAGATTACTCTTAATTTTTCTGATAATTTGCAGTCTCAAAAGGCGTTTATACTTGGAAATATAAGACAATTGGAACAAATATTTTTAGGATTAATGTTTAATGCTGTAAATGCTTTGACAATTTTGCGAGAGAGCGGCGAGAATTGGGGCGGGGAAATAAAAGTCAGTCTTTCTAAAGAAGTCATAACAGACAAGACCATTTTTTATTGCGTAGAAATTCAGGATAACGGAATAGGAATTAGCGATGTACAATTAAAAAGTTTTTTAGATTCTCGCAATACAGATGTAAATGTGACCTCCGGACTTAGTATTTGCAAGAATTTGATAAAACGTCACAACGGTTATTTGTCTGTAAATTCTCAAATTGATAAGGGCAGTGTTTTTCGTGTTTGTTTACCGGCTACAGAATCTAAAAATGAAGTTGAAAATACAGAGAATCAACTTTTAAAACAAGAATCAGATAAAACTATTTTGGTAATTGATGATAATGAAATGTTACTTAAAGTTGCCGGGCAAATGTTGATTAAATGCGGATATAAAGTTTTGAGTGCAGATAACGGAGAAGACGGAATAAAAGTTTTTCGTGAAAATCCGCAAATTTCTGTTGTTCTTTTAGATTTGATAATGCCGGGTTTGTCCGGACAGGAAGTTTTCAAACAGTTAAAAGAATATCGCAATGATATTGCGGTGATTTTTATGTCCGGAGCAAATGAGAGAAAAGTTCTTACGGCATGTGAAGGATATGATGGTTTTCTTACAAAACCATATTCCTTAAATGAGCTTTCTCGTAAGCTTTTTGATGTCTTGAAAAAATCTGAATCAAATTAAAATATAAAAAGCTTTTATTGATAATCGCTTTTGCGTTCAGGTGTTTGAAGACTGAACGTTCTGCATTCGTTTAACGCAGAATCTGTAGGCGGAATATGTGCATTCGCTTTTTTTAGCATTGATTCTGAAATACTTAAAATTTCAACATCACGAATATCATTTTCTTGCTTTGGTGGTTTTTTCCGCATTTTTAAGCCTTCAAAGTTAACATTAAAGATTTTTCATTGCATCAAGTAACAACGTCATTTCTTCACGTGTTCCCACTGTGATTCTTACATAATTTTCAATTCCGCCGTGATTAAAATGGCGAATCAAAATACCTGCTTTTTTTATTTCTTTATAAATTTCTTCACCACGCAGACCGTCTTTTTTTGCAAAAAGGAAATTTGTTTGCGACGGAATTACATCGTATCCTAAAAGTTCTAATTCTTTTGCAAACCAATCACGTGTTTGTGCAATCTGGGCGTTGATTTTTTTATAATAGTCATAATCTTCACATGTTGCAATTCCTAATTTTTGGACAATCGCATCTACCGGGAAATGATTAAATGAGTTTTTTACAGTGATAAAAGTATTGATTATATCAGCAGCTGCAATTACAAAACCAAGTCTTGCACCGGCAAAACAGTAACTTTTTGAAAATGTTCTGATAATTATGAGATTGTGAAATTCTTTTAATAAAGGAATTGCTGTTTCTGCACCGAAATCAATATATGCTTCATCTACCACTACCGGCTTATTGGAATCATATTTACTCAATAGTTCACGCAATTTTTCTAATGACATAAAACGGCCGGTAGGTGCATTTGGATTTGCAAAAATTATTCCGCAACTTTCAACTTCCAAAAGTTTGTCTACAGAAATGGAAAAATCATCTTCCAATGGAACTCTATGCAACGGAATGTCGTAATAACTGGCGTACACAGGATAAAAACTATAAGTATGTTCAGGTAAAACAACCGGGAGATTGTTGTCAAAAAATGTATAAAAAATAAATGAAAGAATCTCATCTGAACCATTTCCGGCATAAACCATATCCGGCGAAACATTGACCATAGCTGCAAAGGCTTCACGCAATTTAGTTGCATCCGGGTCCGGATAACGAGACAGCAAAGAAGTGTCAAAATCTTTTAATACTTCTTGTACCTTTGGTGACGGCGGGTAAGGATTTTCATTAGCATTCAATTTTATATATGTTCTGTCCTTAGGTTGTTCACCGGGAATATATGGATTTAAAGCTTTTACTCTTTGTGCGTACATAATTTCTTTTCCTTTTTTTAAAAATTAGTAGGAGTTTTTTGTATATACAATAATACCTATTACTTCTATGAAATCATTTTCAGATTTTATTTTATTTTTGATAATGTCTGTGATTTTGTCAGCCTCGTCGGTTGTAATCTCACGATTTACTTCAGTTTCAGAGAAATGAATATTACTGTATGTTTTCAGACCTCTTGAAGTAAGATAAATAATATAAAAAGACTCTTGATCTGATTTTAAAATTGTATAAATAGGCTTTTTAAATTTGTTCTCTGTTAATTTCAAAGTTTCCTCTGAAATATCTAAATATTTTATAAACTGTCGCAAAGATATGTCGTCATAAGGTAATTTTTGCGGCATTTTGTATGTCACATCATCAATATTTTTCTTAGCAAGAAAATCTTTATATTCTTTTGTCATTAACAATAAAGTTTGAATATTGTCGTTTGAGATATCTGTAATGTTTTTAATATTACGACACCATTGAACATAATCAACTCCGAAATATGAAATAATATCCGAAACATCAAGATTCATTTTTTCGAATAATTCAATCTCTTTATCTACACGTTTATCTGATTGAAAATTATAAATTTTGATTTTATTAATTTTAGGGTCAGATGTTGTCTTGTTAATTCTTTTACTTAGAATAAAAGGAATATTCGGTAAATCAAAATTAATCAGAACTTTTGCACGCGGCAGTTTTATTTCTTCAGGGATGTTGTCATTTACCAAAAGGATTTCAATCTCGTCATTTTCAAAATCCTGACAGATTTTTTCTATATCAGGATTTTCAACTTTAATCATATCTTCACCGTCATACGATGCATTTTCACCGGGAATTACCTCGATTTTTTTGCTTCTGTATTCAAGCAGTCGTTTTTGTAAATATCTTAGAGTATCATCGGATTCAGAAAAAATTATAGCCGGTTTGTTTTCACTGTTAATTATTTTTAACAATGCCGTTATTTTCTCATCTTTATTTCCCAGATATTTGATGTTATTGATATTTTCCAATAACTTAGTAGTCGCTAGATAATCGGCTTCTAAGCGTCCTATAATTTCATTCTTTTCTTTTAGAGTTGTATCTTCAAATGATTTTAAAATATTGCCGATTTGATAGCTTGTAAAATATTTCAGTCCCTCATCCATATTGTCTTTATTTCCACGCAACAAACCGGAAACAAATTGAGTTTTTGCACAGAAATTTTCACAAGTTGCTGTAAAAGCAAACAAACTGGAATCGATTTTTCTCAACATTTTCCATTTGTACCAATGAATCAAACTAGGTTCATCATGATATTTGATAAATTTTAATTTTGTGTATTCAAAGTTCAAATTCATGATTGTAGGCAATAGATTTTCAAAGATAGCAGTGAAAATTTCATGAGAATATGTATATTTAACAGTTATGATTTGCGGACGATTTGCTTCTTGTCCGACTTCATAAAGTTTTGTTGAATTAAAATCAAAAAGCTTTAACTCTTGCTGTACTAAGAATAAATCCAGAATGTTTTGAATAGTATCGATAGAATCATTATTCATCGTTTTATTCAAAATATCATTTTCTAATTTGGCAAGTTTTTCATTGATTCCCATTTCTTCCAGGATATTCTTGTAACTACCTCTTATAAAAGTATTTACAATGTACACTAAATCAAGCAGTGAATCATTGATGATATTCTTGGAAAGCATCATCAACTTTGCTTCCGGATTTTGATTAAGAATCTTTTGAAAATGTTTGCGTCTGTTATTTATATCTTTTGCCGTACTGAAATATTCAGCTTCGTCGACGATGATAAAATCGTTTTCTACATACTGTGAATCATCGAAATCAGGAGATTGAAGGTTTTTTCTGTCAAGAAATGTGATTCCGTCTCGGAACATTCCTTCTTCTTTCAGAAGCTTTTTCCATATAAGAATACGTTCTTCAGAGGCTATTATAAGAATATTTCTGTTACGCAGATAATAAAATTTTATTACTCGTGCAGTAAGACGATTTTCACTGATACCTATAGAATTTGACAACATAACGCTTCCGTAGTTTTCCATGCGTTCTACGCAAGCATAAAAAGCATTATTCTGAAAATCAATGATAGGTGAGTCATTGCGACCTATATTTTTTACCAGATATTCTTTTTTATTCTTTTTCAAAAATGAAGATATAAAACGACGAAGCGGTAAGTGCATTAATTCAAGATTTGCATAAGCGTTTAAATAGCAAATTATTCTGATATTATTAATGTGTGTATCAGAAATCATCCATAACTTTTTGAAGAAAAATAAGTATTTTTTCTGTTTTATTTGAGACTTTCCGGTAACCTCGGTCAGCAAACTTATGTGTGATTCTCCGATTTTTTCTAAAGTCAAACTGGTGTTACCGCAGTAGACTTTGCATTT
>JAXJQT010000325.1:0-1690 GCA_036311025.1 Spirochaetota bacterium | reverse complement strand
ATCTGTATTATACTTAAGAGATTGTCCCGTAAAAACTGACGGAACATCAGAAATCAACGGTTCTATTTATGGATGGCCCGGTGACGGTGGGACGCCTGTAACTATCAAAAATGAAGATGGCAGTAGAATTACCGGGGGAATCCTCGATGCTGCAATGACAGCAAAAGGAAATGCTGCTTGGGCACTTACAAACTATGTCAACAAAAATAAAGATGTAAACCTTTCTGAGAATTTCAGATTGTGGGGAGCTGATGATGTCCTTCAGCTTCTTATAGATGTGGAAATGTGGGTTCCTTACGTCAAAGGTAAAGTGGCGACTTACAGCTGGAAGGATGCTCAAAATCAATTGAAAGCTCCTGATGAAAATGCGGATATAATGCAATAATATAAATTATTTTTTGTTGTTTAAAGCGGAAACGAGGGGGAGTTGACTAACCTTAAGGAGCGGAAAGTTTTCCGCTCCTTTTTTATGTTTTGTCATTGCTATTGCCAATTACTACTTTCGCTCGGTATTTCCTACGGAAATACTCCATTCGAGCATAAATGCTCTCACCGTTACAACTTTTCGATTTCATCTACTGACAAACCGGTAAGAGTTGCAACTTGTTCTATAGATAAATTCATTGTTAATGCATTTTTCGCAGTTTCAAGCTTGGCGTCTCTTGCACCTTGAGTAATTCCTTGCGACAGTCCGATAGAAATACCGCGTTCTTCACCGGCAGAAAATCCATCTTCAAAGGATTCTCGTCGCTGAACGGCAATGTCTGTGTCATAATCATATTCTGCCAGTAACATATTTTGTACCTCCGTTGATTTTCGATTTAAATAGTCAGAAAGGAAACCTTTCTTGATTGCCTCTTTTATCGCATTTGTAAGCTGTTCCGGAACATCATTTTCAATATTAGAACGCACCTGTTCGATAAACTCTGAATATTCTTTCAAAGCTTCGCAACGTTTCAAAATTGGATTTTCCTTATCCACGTTAATGTTTACATTCGTTTTCGGTATTTCTTACAGAAATACTCCATTCGTACACGTTGTGTACTCATCTATCACTCATGTAAACGATTCTTCTTTTCGATTCTCTACGAGAATCTGCAAAGAAAATCATTAATATTAACTACTTTCACGGATATTTCAAGCGGATAGTTCGCATTTTCAAGCTGATTTTTTAACTCGCCGTCAAGTTGCATAAATGCATCGGACAGTTTCATAACGCTTTCTGTCGGATAGTCATCCTTGCCATTGTAAAAAACATAAAACTCCGGAACGGGAAGCTTCACCAGCTTACGCCCGAACTTTTCGTCTTTTGTTGTTATCTTCTCGTAAATTCTTGCGATGTATTCCAGAAATCTAAACGGCATATTCTTATTAATTGTCGATTGATGTTCAATCAAAATCACGATTTTCCCGTCAATGAGCATTGCAATATCATTGTAGTACTTCATGTACAATACTTTTTCCAACATTACCGGCTGAACGTCTGTAGTTTTCACATCGAGATTCGTTCCGTGCAATGCATTATACAATGAAATGAAATTTTCTTTTGCATTAATATCGTGAGCGAACAACGGTGAGTATATGAAATATACGAACGGAGTATTTAACGTCAGTTAAATACCGAGTTTAAACAGGTCGACAAAGACCGAATCTTTGTAGTTACGATTTGTTTTTTCTTGTGTCATAAACT
>JAXJQT010000324.1:0-3114 GCA_036311025.1 Spirochaetota bacterium | reverse complement strand
GTATTAAAAAGAGAAAGAGAAAATGAAGCTAGAAGATTAGCTAACAGAATTAATAAATCAATAGTTCATACTGCTAAAATTCGTTTGGAAGAAGCTATTGCAGCTAAGGACAAAGAAGTTGCTTATAAAAAATTAAGCGTTTACATGAGCGTTGTAGATAAAAATGCAAAACGTGGTATTTTCCACAAAAATAAAGCAAATCGTTTAAAAGCTAGAGCTACAAAAAGAGTAAAAGTTGCATTTAATGAACTTGCCCCTGTAGCAAATTAATTTTTTAAAACGTCTGTAATTCAATTTTAATTATTACATTAAGCAATAAAAAGTTTTCTATCTTACAGTGTTAAGTTAGAAAACTTTTTACAAGAACAATCTTATCTATTTTTTGTTCTTTATTAATAATATTATATTTGAAATTATATTTGCAGGTTTATATGACTAAAATAGAAATTGTTTCAATGATTCAACAAAAAATCCTGGAAGACAGTACAAAATCTAAAAGCCAATTTACCCAAAAAAATCTAATGTTAATTCTCGATACTTTTTTTGATATTGTAAAAGATGGTATTACTAATGGAGAACATATTGAACTGCGTGGATTTGGAACTTTTGAAAGAAAGATAAGAGAGACTAAAAGGGCGATTAATCCCAGAACAAAAGAATCTATTGTTGTTGAGAAACATGCAGTCCCTGTTTTCCGTCCGGGAAAAGAATTAAAAGAATTTGTAAGAAACTCAATAGGCTAATTATTTAAAGAAGTAAACAGCCAAATTTTAATGTGAAATTGAAAGTTATAATTTGATAAAATACTCTAAAGCGGGGAAGGGAAATGAGTCAAGTTTTAGCGAATTATTACAATAATAAGTGCGTAAAGACCATTTTAGGTGAAAAGACAGAGTTTGTAGGGAAGATGTCTTTTAACGATTCTTTGAAAATTAATGGTAGTTTTAAAGGTACTATTAATGCATCAGGTTTGTTGTGGATAGGTGAAGGAGCGTCTGTTTCGGCTAATATTTCAGCTAAATCAGTGGTTGTTTCAGGAACTGTAAATGGTGATATTTCTGCGACTGAAAAAATAGACATGTTAGTTTCAGGAAGAGTTTACGGAAATATAAAAGCGAAAAAAATAAAGATTTCAGATGGCGTTATTTTTAATGGAAAATGTGAAATTATAAAATAACCTTAATAATACGTGTACATTTTAATAAACTTCTAGCGGAGAAAAAATAATGACAGAAGATGAATTGATACCGGTAGAGAGTACGACAACGGAACCGCCTGTGGTTACTGATGGTGAAGTTGCCAATACTGAACCTGTAGTGTCAGAGAATGTTTCTAATTCAGAGCAAATTAATGCAGTTGTTGAAATATCTGAAGTACCCAAAAGAAAAAGCAGAAAGGTAATCGAAACTTCTGCAAGCAATAATAAGAGAAATAATAACAGCCGTTACAATGGAGCTGTTCGCAAAAAAAGACAAACATCTGCTAATAAAGATTCGTATGTTACAGCAGAATTGACAGAGCGTTATGAAAAGCTTTTAAATGATCCAAATGCTCCTCGATTAAATATAAATGATTTGGCAGATTTAAATATTCAAGAATTAAAAGAAAAGGCTGAACAGACAGGTGTTCCGGCTGAAAATATTGCTTCTATGAAGAAACAAGATATTATTTTCAATATCTTGAAAACTCATGTTGAAAATAATGGAATTATATTTGCATCCGGTGTATTAGAAATATTGCCTGAAGGATATGGTTTTTTAAGAAGTGTAAATTATAATTATTTATCAGGTCCGGATGATATTTATATTTCTGCCAGCCAAATAAAGCGTTTTTATTTAAAAACAGGTGATACAGTAAGCGGACAAATCAGACCTCCGAAAGAAGGTGAAAAGTATTTTGCGTTATTACGTGTAGAATCTATTAACGGTGAAAATCCGGAGTCTACATATCATAGGATTTTATTTGATAATTTAACGCCGTTACATCCGACAGAACGTTTTAATCTTTCGGGTAATCCTGAAACTTGCAATCTTACAACTCGAATTATAGA
The DNA here is from genome assembly GCA_036311025.1 of Spirochaetota bacterium. Lineage (GTDB taxonomy): Bacteria > Spirochaetota > GWE2-31-10 > GWE2-31-10 > GWE2-31-10 > RGIG8597. The sequence continues at coordinate 1,064 of JAXJQT010000324.1, read as the reverse complement.
TTTATTTGCACCAATAGGAAAAGGACAGCGAGGATTGATTATTTCGCCTCCAAAAGCCGGAAAAACAACGATATTACAAACGATAGCTAATGCTATTGCTAGTAATCATCCGGAAGTATATTTGATTATGCTATTGATAGATGAGCGACCGGAAGAAGTAACAGAGATGCAACGTAGTGTAAAAGGTGAAGTTGTTAGTTCTACTTTTGATGAACCGGCAACAAGACACGTTCAGGTTGCAGAAATGGTTTTAGAGAAAGCTAAACGTTTGGTTGAAAATAAAAAAGATGTTGTAATTGTATTAGATTCAATAACTCGTTTGGCAAGAGCTTACAATCAGGTGGTACCTACTTCCGGAAAAATCTTATCCGGCGGGGTTGATTCTAATGCCTTGCATAAGCCAAAGAGATTTTTTGGTGCAGCCAGAAACATTGAAGAAGGCGGTAGTTTGACTATTATAGCATCAGGTTTGGTTGATGATGGTTCTAAAATGGATGAAGTTATCTTTGAAGAGTTTAAAGGTACCGGTAATATGGAATTGTCATTGGACAGACGATTAGCAGAGAAACGAGTTTTTCCTGCTTTAAATATAAAAAAGTCAAGTACCAGAAAAGAAGATCTTCTCTTATCAGAAGAAGAACTTGCGAAATTATGGATTCTAAGAAAAGCGTTGTTTGATATGGACGATATTCCTTTATTAGAATTTTTAATTGATAAAATTAAGAAAACAAAAAGCAATGAAGAGTTTTTAGCATCAATGAATGATAATAAAGCTCGTCAATAACATTGATTTTTTTTGCATAATATATTATGAAACAAAAGGTTATTACTTAAGGAGAACGAAAAATGAGAGAGGGAATTCATCCAAATTATGTAGAAGCTACAGTTATTTGTGGTTGCGGAAACACTTTTAAAACAATGTCTACTTCTAAGGAAATTAAAGTAGAAATTTGTTCTAAATGTCATCCTTTCTTTACTGGAAAGCAGAATCTTGTCGATACTGCCGGTAGAATTGAAAAGTTCAAAAACAGATACAATATTAAATAATTTGTTTGGTAATAGAT
>JAXJQT010000323.1:0-1313 GCA_036311025.1 Spirochaetota bacterium | reverse complement strand
ATTGAAAATAATCCGTATCAGACGGAAGTAAATATTCCGTTTTAAAGAATGGTTTTAAAATCAGCTTGGAGTTTTTTCTTTAATGAAAGTTCCAAGCTGATTTTTTTTATTAATGAGAAATTGCGTATTTTTCACACATCAACTTTGTTTCTTCTATCACACGCTCTCTTAATGATGGCGGATTGAGTACTTCTACGGAAGAACCGAAACGTAATACCCAGAATAATATTTCTTGCAATTGGTTTGACTCAAAGCTCAAGTAAACAGAACCGTCTTCATTTTGAACACATTCCTGGTCAATGTGCCAGTTTCTTTCAAGAATATATGTACTGATTTTAGGAGAGAAAAGAAGTTCAATTTTTTCTTTTTCCATTCCGCAATTAGTCCAGACACCGACTTCTAAATCAATGTGATTTTTTATATCAAAACCATCTTGTACGACAAAATCTTTGTCCGTGATATTTACATCAACCATTCTGGAAAATGCATAGACATTTATTCGTGAATGTTTGTGACAGTAACCTATTACATACCAATTACCTTTTTGACAGACCACATTGTATGGGTCAAACTGCCGTACGGTATACTCATTTTTACTGATAGAACGATAACCGAACTCAAGTGTTTTCTTTAATTTGATAGAGTCAAATACTCGGTTGAAAGTTGTTTCGTCGATTTTGGGTAACGAATCGGCGATAAACGTCAAACCGTTGATATTAAATGAAGAATCAACTTTGATTTGCTCTGGAAGTAAATCGACAATTCTTGAAAGAATATTTTTGAATGACGCTTCAAGCGGAGTATTTTTGTATTGTTCCAAAAGCGGAATGATAGTTGTAATAGTAAAAAGTTCGCTTTCAGAAAGCATAGTACATTTCAGAAAAAACGTAGAGTCGGTGTAATAATAACCTCGGCGTTTCCTGTCATACATTAACGGAGCTTTGTATCTGTCTTGTAAGAAAACCAAATCTCGCATGATTGTACTTCTGGAAGCTTCGAACTTCTCCATCATCAAATGTACGCTCGGATAATCTCCGTTTCTTATCATATAGTCGATTTGTAGAACTCGTAGTTGTTTAACTTTTTCATCTCTTTTATTATTTGCCATGGGAATGGTTATACATAAGTTTTTTAATAAATACAAATTTTAGTTTTGAGAAATTGTTTTTTTAAAAAAAAGTTTAAAAATTAAAACTTTCAAACCACGTAGGTTTTAATCGGTTCTGCCGGATAAACCGGCGAGTTTTGGTCGTTTTGGGGGCAAAACGTTTCTAAACCTTTGCAGGTTCAAGATACATTTTGCAAGCAAGGCT
>JAXJQT010000322.1:0-3146 GCA_036311025.1 Spirochaetota bacterium | reverse complement strand
TTTTTACTGTCGGCAATCTTTATTCCGGAAATCTTATTAAAAGCCTTTACTACTGATACAGTCGTAATATCTGCCGGTACAGGTTATTTAAAAATATGTTCGCTCAGCTATATTCCGTTGATTTTTATAATGGCATGTTCGGCAATTTTACGAAGTACCGGCGAGGCAAACTTACCGATGATTACCGGAATTGTCGCCGTTGCAGTAAATACAATGTTAAATGCAATCCTGATATTCGGTATGTTCGGCGTTCCGGCATTAGGTGCAGAAGGAGCAGCAATTGCAACGGTAATTTCATACATAATAGAAGCAATAATTTTAATTGCCTATATGCAAAAGAAATCTCACGGAGGAAATGTCGTACAAGCATTTAAAGCTCGTTGCTCAAAAAATTTTGTGTGGCTATTTTTTGTAACTGCACTTCCTGCTGTTGGAAATGAACTGTTATGGGCATTAGGAGATGCAGGATATACGGCGATATACGGCAGATTGGGAACACAACAACTAGCAGCCATGGCATTGACATTCCCGGTACAAGGGCTGACTGTAGGATTTTTTACCGGACTTTCCGCAGCCGCCGGAATCATCATCGGAAACCTGCAAGGTGCACAAAAAACAAAAGAGGCTTATACTACAGCTTGGGACTTTTTCAAACTCAGTGTCATCGGATGTTTTTTCATGGGAGTAATACTTGTCGCTTGTACCGGTCTGTATGTCAGTTTTTATAATGTCAGCAGCGAAGTCGCCAAACTTGCAAAACAACTTTTGATAATATTTGCATTTTTCCTATGGGTAAAAGTTTCGAACATGGTTGTACTCGGCGGCGTAATTCGCAGCGGAGGACAAACAAAATACACATTATTTCTCGATGTTCTCGGTACTTGGTGTATCGGGATTCCGTTAGGAATAGTCGCCGCATTCTTATTAAAACTGGACATCAGACTTGTCTATACAATCATTTCTATAGAAGAAATCGTACGATTGATACTCGGACTAACCAGAGTAAAAAGCAAAAAATGGATGAAAACATTGGTTTAAAATAAAAAATAACCAACCACCGAAAAGGAGACTTTCAAGGAAGTCTCCTTTTTTGTATTCTGCCGGCACATAAAAAAAGCCTGCCGAGAGCAACACGACAGGCTGATAATTATTTTGTTCGTAAAAACTACACTTTAAACTGTTTCAAGATTTTTTCAATACTTTCAATATTTTCTTGAGTACTTGTAGCCATATCGGAAACGTGCTGTGTAGACTGAGTAATGTCATTTATTCCCAAACTCATTTCATCCATACTTCCGACTACGGAATGAGAAATAATTTCAAGATTATCAGTTTCTTCTTTTACTTTGCCGGCAGCTGTAAACATTACTTTTGATGTTGATTGTACATTTACCGTAGAATCATTCATTTCTTTCAATGCTGTAAGCACCTGTTGTGATGCTTCATTTTGTTCTGTCATTGCAGCGTCAATTTCATGAACCAAATTATTTGTACTTGAAACCTTTTCTGTAATCATTGCAAAATCTTCAACCGAAAGTTTTGAAGATTCTACTATAGAATTAATAATCCCGGTAATATTATCCAATTCCATCTTTATAGATTTTGACTGTGCAGAAGAACTTTCTGCCAATTTACGAATTTCATCAGCTACTACAGAAAAACCTTTTCCTGATTCACCGGCATGAGCAGCTTCAATAGCAGCATTCATTGCCAAAAGATTTGTCTGATTTGCAATGTTAGAAATTACATTATTTGCCTCTGCAAGATGTGCCGACTGAGCCGCCATTTCTACAATTTGATTTGCAACATCATCCTGACGTTTTTTACTCTTTTCGGTAATATCAAGCAACACTCCGAACTCACCGGCCATTTTTTCTACAGAATTTGATACAGAGCCGATATTTCCTACCATTTCTTCTATCGCAGCAGATGATTCGATAATTTCGGCAGCATTATTTTTTATCAAATTATCCAAATCTTCAAACGCCATCAAACTTTCTTCTATTGTCGACTGCACGATACCTAATGCTTCACTTTGTTTTTCTACAGAACTTTTCACACTTGCAATATTTGCCATAATTTCAGATACGGCTCCGGCTGACTGCTGTGAACTTGTCGCAAGAGTTTCACCTGTAAAGCTTAAAGTTTTGCTTGTCTCTTTCATTTTTACAACAATATCTTGCTGTTTATCGATAAACTCATTTATCTCACTGTACATAGTACCGATTTCATTATTTCGTTTTATATCGATTCTATATGTCAAATCTGCAAGTCCGTCGACACCGTTAAGCAATTCAAAGGCTTTTACACCCTGCTGTATAGGTTTTAAAACATTTATATTGATAGCTATAAGCAACAAAAGAACTAACAATATAACCATAACCAAAATTACAGGTACTACAACCGAATAAAACTTGGCAACAAACACTTCGATATGCTCAATATTCACACCGGCAAAAAGCATTACTTTATCATCTTTATCATCAGTCTGAAATCTTTGATATGATGTCAAAAAATCTCTTCCGTTAATATTATTTCTTCCTTTATATTTTTCACCGGAAGAATATACGGTCGAATAGATTTTGTCATTATTCAATTTTGTCCCTACCATGAACTTGCCGTCTGTATTTTTTAAACTGGTAGCAACTCGCAAATCATCTATAAAAAAAGTAATCTCAGCATCTAAAAACAGAGAATATCGTTCCATCATTTCCGATGTAGAAATTACCTTTTGTAATAAAACAACTGCATTTCCGCTTTTCAAAGGTAATCTGCCGGCAGCTGTTACCATAACGGATGAGTTTTTTACCGTAATTTTAGCCGAACTTTCACCACTGAGTGCATCACTGAGAGCTGCTTTTTCTGATGATTTCCCGAAAGAATCTTCATGAATTGAAAATAAAATATTCGAGTTTAAATCAAAAACTGCTGCATTTGCAAGTTTGAGTTTGTGGTCTGTATGAGAGAGCATTTCATTTATTTCTGCTGAATCGTTAATATCGAACTTTTCATGATGCTGCAAGTACTCAATGTATTCCAATAAATCTTTACGTTCCGATTCCACCAATGTTGATACATTCTCCACTTTCTTCTCTAAAGAAACCGTCTCGTCATTGAAAATAGCCTTTCTGAGTCCTACGCTCAAT
>JAXJQT010000321.1:0-1859 GCA_036311025.1 Spirochaetota bacterium | reverse complement strand
GGACTGGAAAAGTTGACGAAGAAACCTTTCAGAGAACTTTCCGGCGGACAGATGCAACGTGTTCTTTTGGCTCGTGCGTTTTGTGCGGCGTCAGAGTTGTTGATATTGGACGAACCGGTAAACGGACTGGATCCGATTGTCACGGATGAACTTTATTCGATTGTACGCAGTCGCAATCGTGAAAATGGGTTGGCAGTATTGATGGTTTCGCATGATATACATCGAGCCGTACAAAATGCGACTCATATTTTGCACATGAACAATGTAGTTGAGTATTTCGGAACAGCTGAAGATTACAAAAAAACGCATTTTTATACTCAAATGGCAACGGTAGAAACTTGTTCTACTCATGCTTGTACGCATTGCGGCAGTGATTGTACTGCGAGTCATATCAGAGTGGGAGTGTATCCGTCATGATAAAAATATTATCACTATTTTCGTACGACTTTATTTTAAGGGCATTGGTTGCCGGTTCGCTGGTGGCATTGTGTGCCGGACTGTTGGGAGTAATCCTTGTATTGAAACGTTATTCTATGATAGGTGACGGACTCAGTCATGTAGGATTCGCAACAATTGCCATCGCAATGACGTTAAATATCGCACCTTTGGCTGTATCGCTGCCGGTGTCATTAGCGGCTGCATTTTTCTTGTTACGTATCAGTTCGACGGATTCCGGTATAAAAGGAGACGCAGCGATTGCATTGATTTCTACGAGTGCATTGGCAATAGGGATTTTGGTTGCATCAGTCAGCGGCGGACTGAATACTGACATCACCGCGTATTTGTTCGGTTCGGTATTGGCATTGAGCAAACTGGACGTAACTTTGGCGATAATATTAAGCGTGATAGTTTTGACATTGTTTATTTGGTGTTATCACCGAATATTCGCACTTACATTCGACGAACCTTTTGCTACGGCAAGCGGAATTTCTTCCGGTAGATACAACCGCATGATAGCAGTACTTACGGCTTTGACAATTGTAATCGGGATGCGACTGATGGGAGCAATGATGATTTCCAGTTTGATAATTTTTCCGGTATTGACATCAATGCGAGTGTTTAAAAGTTTTCGCAGTGTGACTATATCATCGGCTGTACTGTCGATAGTTTGCTTTTTTATAGGATTGGTTACGTCTTTTATTTGGTCTGCTCCTACAGGTGCCAGCATTGTTGTGGCAAATTTGGCGATGTTTTTAATATTTGCGACAGTCGGGAAAATACGGAAATAAATTCTTTATTCTTAATTATTTCTCTGTAAATTTTACAAAATGTTTTTTTAATTTATCGTAAGGTTCTTTTAATCAAATATGTTTTTCCGATGTTTCCATATTTGCGTATGGATAAACAATAATGGCGAAGAGACATAAAACTTTCAGGTCGAAAGTTTTAGCCTCCTTTTTTATGTTTTACATCTGTTCGGTATTTAACTGACGTTAAATACTTCGTTCTACGATTCGGCTTGCAGACACGGTGAGCATGGAACATGCGAAGAAATATTTTCCTTTGGAAAATATCAAAAGAATGCGTTATTCCGTTCCTTACGGAACTCACCGTTACATTCGTTCGGTATTTACTTACGTAAATACTCCGTTCGTTCACTTCGTGAACTCTCCGTTACAGTTTTTCTATTTCCTCAGGCGACAAGCCTGTTACTGTTGAAACTTTTTCAATCGAATCTCCAAATGTTAATAAGGTTTTTGCTGTTTCAATTTTGGCTTCTCTTGCACCTTGAATAAAACCTTCTTCACGTGCTTCACTTTTTGCTTCTGCAATTCTTGTAGTATATGTCATATATTTACGCCTCGTTTCTCTGTCTTCTTTCAGTTCTGTTATTGAGCTGTTTATTTTCTCTGTTAATG
>JAXJQT010000320.1:0-4336 GCA_036311025.1 Spirochaetota bacterium | reverse complement strand
AACTTATATTTCAGAACGCAAACACGGCGGCTGATGCAACCTCGCGTCTTATACTATAACTGACTTCTCGTGTCAATTCTTTTCTTTAAGATTTTTATATTAAAGCTTTAAAGAAATCCTTAAGCTCGTTTTTAAAACTGTCTGTTTGTTTTTTTAACTCTTGCAAGAAATCATTATCTTCTAATTTACCGACAACAGCATCCATTTCTTTTTCATTGCGATACGTAATTTTTCTAAACTCGTCATGATAATCTTTGCGACGTGATTTCACTGAGCTTTCATATATAAAAGTCGAAATCTCATTCACATCGTGCAAAATATTTTCGTAAACATCTGTATCAAAATCAAACAAAGGCTTACTGTAAAGATATTCCAATAAGTAAATCGCATAACGAACTTTATCATTTAGATAATTTTCATTGCATTCATCATAAAAACAATGAACATCATTCCACGACGAAATAACACCTTCATTAATACCTTGAAGCAACGTTTTTATTCTTTCTGTCGGAATAACCTGACCTCCAACATTTTCCCATGATACAAAAAGCGGCATAGAATAAATCTCTTCCAATAATTTTTTCGATAAATCAGATTTCTTTTTTCTGCAATAATCCATCAACATTTTTACAGCAAAATATTTCACTACTTTTCTATATTCCCTATAACCTTGTACCGGACAAACTATTTTGGCTCCATATTTTCTCATAGCTAAAGAATCATCCAAAACCAATTGTGTATCCGGATTTTGATGTAGAAAATCTTTTGCTTCCTGCCAAGTTTTAGCATCATCGGTATTCATCAATTTACCGGAACGTTGCAATTGTTCTCTGGTTAAAGAAATAATTCTTTCCAATGCAAAATGGATTTCTTGCATACAATCCGGAGCTAGATATTCCATTTCTATATGCTGTGCTTTAACAACACGTTTGTCACGTTTGACAAATTTAAAATTATTTCTCGCCATAGCAAACATGTTATAACGAAACCAATATCCCGGTGTAATATTTACGGATGAATTTTGCTTGTCATTGCTTACAAGTGAAAAAGGATAGACAACGTTTAATTCATGTGGATATGAACCTTTGGCAACTAAAGTAAACGAAGCGAATTTACAATTATGCTTAAAGTCCGAACACAGTCCCGGCCAAAATCCGCGTCCAGCTACAATTTCGCCGTCCGGACTGCGAGAGTTATGATTTGACCCAATCATTGCTCCGGCAGCAATATTCGACTGACCGCAAATTGTCGAAGCAATCAAAAATGAAGTATTATGATGTTGTTCATGAAACGGATAAATGAGGTTATTCAGAAGTTCACAACACGAAACTGTAGAATTATCTCCGAGAACGGAATTTAATAACCTAGCACCATATTTTAACTGACAATTACGTCCGATTACAAAACGAACTGCCACAGCCTGATAAAAAACTTTACTTGCATATCCCATAATTCCGTTTACCATCTCAACACCTTCACCTATCTGAGACGGCTCCTCACAATTGGAACACACTGTCATATTTTTCAGTTTAAACGCACCTTTAATATAAGCAGAATCGCCGATTTTTACATCTTTTATCAAACTTGTGTTTTTTATAACAACCGAATTTCCTACATAACCGAATGTAGCTGACTTTACTGCAAAATCTCGTTCTGTCATTGCTACGAAATTTGCAAGTAACTTCTCATCATCACGATAGCGACTCCACAAAGCCGCATCTGCCGGCAACATAGTTTCAAAAGGTAAAATCTTACGTCCGCCATTTTCATTAGCTACTTCTACCCAGATTCGCTGCTCTTCCGATTCGCCGGATGTCAACACTCCGTTACCAAACTTGCTGTGGTTGGTACAACTCATTTCTTGGATATTAAATAAAATCGACTGATTTCCTATGTAATAGTTGGATAAATAAGAAACATTTCGAATTACGACATTGTCTGAGATTACCGACGATTCTATAAGGGAATTGTAAATCCCTACATCCAGTACTAAATCATGAAATCGCAATTTACCTGATTGTATGTTTCCTAATACAACCGTTCCGTTAAACTGTGTATTTTGAATCAAAGTCGGATCAAAAATATCTGTGACATAAATATTTTGCCAATTTGAATCACCTGATTTACAACCGTTATTTTTCAAGATAACAATTTCTTTTTGCGTCAAATGACGACGAGATGCTAAAAGTTCAGGAGTAACAGCAGCCTCTATAATGGACGGCCCTTTATCCGAAAGTAATTCTACTTTTTCCATAAGCCACCTCTTTTATTTTAATTAATAAAAAAATAAGGCATACTGACAAAAAAAAAATTCTTTGTCAATTTTGGGAATAGCTTCTGTTTATCACTGCTTTTCGGATTTCATCGCAACGATGTAACATGCATGAAACAACACAAGAAAATTGTGCCGCCAAAACTTTTATTTTCACAGCAACGCCCCGGCGTTTCCCGAAAGTTCTGGCTTTTACGGCTATTCGAGTTTGTTCCCAAACCACAAATATCTGCGGAATAAAATTGATAGCAAGAGCAATTACTAACGGCAAGTTGCTTTTTCTCAAAAAAGGAAACCTTTCGGATAATAAAATTTGTATGTCTTCCATTGAGTAAAGTATCTGTACCGCCGTCGTAGTTTCAAACATCACCATTGCCATAAGAGCAGCAATAAAAAAACGTATGATATACACCCCCCCGCAGGGAACTTCGTCGGCAATTATCTGTAACGAAGCAAAATCCACACAACGAAACAAAAATACAAATGCACCGATTACAAAAACAAAAAATAGTTTACGCAGATGAGAAAAAGGAGTTCCGGCACAAATGAAAAAAAATATTGCTAAGACGGAATAAAAAACTGTTCTAATAAAAACCGCCGTATTGATAAACAAAAAATCCTTTTCAAACAAATGAAAAAAGAAAACTTTCGAATCTGAAAAAAGTCTTATCGACACAAAACAAAGTATCACGATTTTTAATATCGCCGGCATTTTATGAACCAAAGAATCACCACGCCGATATGCAAGAAAACTCACTCTCGCCATACCAAATCCTTGATAGAAGAGTATGTAATCAAAGGATTACGCAATCCCCATTGAGACAAATCTTTATTTAGTCCGACTTCGGGCGTACCGTCAAATCTGATAGCTCCGTTATCAAGTACCACAAAACGATTTGCAAGAGCCAAAACTTTTTCCAGCTCATGCGTAAGAACAATTACGGTTTTACCTTCCGATTGAAGATATTCCAAAATGGAACAGACCTGTTTTACGCCGCACCAATCAAGATTTGCAAAAGGCTCGTCAAAAATTATCACATTACAATCAAGAGCCAAAACACCGGCAACGGCAAGACGGCGTTTTTCTCCGCCGGACAAAAAACGAGCCGGAGCATATTTTTTTTCGATTAAACCGCTTTTTGTCAAAGCATCATTCACTCGTTCTGCCAACTTTTCTTTACGCAAACCGAGATTGCGAACTCCGAAAGCAACATCTTCGAAAGGTGTTTCGCCTAAAATTTGAGAATCAGCATTTTGAAAAACAAGTCCGACTCTGGCGTCATTGTTAATAACTTTTCCCGATGTAGACGGTTCGATATCCGCAACAATCGACATCAAAACACTTTTTCCGGAACCGTTCGAACCGGCGATTACAATAAAATCTCCGTCAAAAATTTTCAGTGACACTCCGACAAGTGCATTTGTTCCGTCAGCAAACGTCTTGCTGACATTATCAATTTCTATCAAACATTTTTTTGCAGTCAACATATTTTCCAACTCTTATCTTGAAATATAATTATTAATTATGGGGCAAAATTTCTTACCGAGTAAAACAAGCAAAATTATTTTCAAAATCGTTCCCGGCATAAACGGCACGACAACTAATGCAAAAGCTTTCGTCAAGTCGCAACCGGTCACACGCATAAAACCGACTACGCCACACGTGAAAATAATACACATTGCAATTACTGATGAAATTATCAAAATTATATAAGTTTTTATGTCACCGAAAGTTTTCTTTAGAAAAAAATGTGAAAGCACTCCGGCAACAAACGCTGCAAATAAATAACCGACCAAAAAACCGCCGGTTACACCTTGTAAAATAACATGAAGCCCGGCTTTTCCGGAAAAAACCGGCAAACCTAATATTCCCAAACATAAAAAAATCATCACGGCACCGACTCCGTAAAGACCGCCGAGCATTAAACCGGCAAAAACAGCAAACATATCTTGAAAAACTATGGGAACACCGCCGAAAAACGGAATTTGAATAAAACAGCCGGCACTTATAAAAGCAGCGAACAAAGACATTAAAAACGCTTCGTTAGTTAATTTTACTTTTTT
>JAXJQT010000319.1:0-8687 GCA_036311025.1 Spirochaetota bacterium | reverse complement strand
GTCGATGAACAGCATAAGGATTGACGAATTATAGGTGCAAAATAAATAAGGAGACTTTGCAGTCTCCTCGTTTTTCCAGGTTTAAATGTTTAGTTTTCTCTTGTTTTCTTTGAGCCTTGATACATCTCAAAATTTAACAGTCGACATTCAATCGGGCCGTTGTAGAGCTTTGTTTTTTTAGATGTTCGCAGTCCTATATTTTTTGCAGCTTCCAGGTTTCCTGTCAAGATACTTGCTTTTCCCGGAGAGCACTTTTGCTTCAGGAAGTCGCCGATTTCATGATAAAAATCATTAATGCGATTATCGGTTTGTACTCGTTCTCCGTAAGGCGGATTGGCAATAATAAAACTGTCACATATATTTTCACTTATTCGTCGAAAATCGTTGTGAATGATAGTTATTTTACTTTCGGGAAAATGCTTGTTTTTTATTCCGCGTGCCAGTTTTATCGGCGACTCATGGATGTCATATCCGATAAATTGTGTATCAGTCGGCGTGATTTGAGTTTCAAGCTCGTGTTTTGCATTCTCATAAAGCTTGCGGTCGTAGTTTTTCCAATGCATAAAAGCAAAGTCTCGGTCTAAATTCGGAGCGATATTATTTGCCATTAAATATCCTTCAAATAAAAACGTACCGCTTCCGCACATCGGGTCTATCAAATTACTTTTTTTATCCCAACCGCTTAGCAGTAAAATCCCCGCAGCTAAGTCTTCTTTCAGCGGTGCTTGTGCGTGAATTGCACGATATCCTCGTTTAAAAAGCGGAATCCCGGACGAATCAAGATAAACTATAGCTTGATTGTCTTGCAGATAGACCGTTATTTGAATCTCCGGATTGTCTTTGCATACGGACGGGCGATCGTCGCAAATATCACGAAATCTGTCGACTACTGCGTCTTTTGTTCGTAACGTGGCAAAATGACTGTTGCGAAATGCAAAAGAATTGCCTTTTGTATCTATTCTAATCATTTTATTTACATGAAAATACTTTTCCCATGCTATTTGTTTCATTTTGCTGTAAAACTCGTCGGCATTTTTAAAAAAGAATTGTTTTAAAAACAGAAAAAAATGTGTAGCTGTACGTGTCGCCATGTTGAGTTTGTACAACGTTTGAGTGTCTGTATAAAATTGGACAGTGTTTTTTCCTATATTTTCTATTTTTACACCAAACGTTTCTATTTCTTCTTTCAAGACATCTTCGAGTCCGCTGCTGCAAGTAGCCGTAATCTTTAAGTTGTTTTCGGTTGTTGTCATTTTTACCTCAGTAATTTTTTGCGGTATTATATATTTGTTTTAGATAAAATGGAATTTTTTTGTGTTGATAAAAGTTGCTTACTTTTTTACTGAAAATATGATTTTATACATGTATGAACAGTGAACATATTATTTTAAACAAAATTAATGCTTTTAAAAAAAATATTTGGGCGACTGATTCGAGTGCGAATCTTGACCATTTATCAGATATGCTTGATGATATTGTCGCTTCTTTGCCGACTTATGACGAGACGACTTATTTTAAAACTTTACATGATTTCTTTTGCAGTCTTTCGGACAAACGTTTGTTTGAAAATCCTCAATTCGTTAATGAAATTTTTCGTAAGCTGTTGAATCTGTACGCATATTATCTTGATAATGATTCTCTTGCGGTTTGCAGTGTGTTTATGCACGGTATTCTTGCTAATGAAACTTACTGCTCTGTTAATGATATTCAAAACATTCTTAAATTTTTAGAGCAAGTCGGATCTGTTGATTTGCCGATTTTTCCTATTTTGGGAAATCAAGAATGCAGCGAATCATTGGAAAATGCTTTTCATGGGATACAGGCATTTATTTCAGATAATCCGTATTTGATTTTTTATTCCATGCCGTGGCTGTGTGAACGTTTGGCTGTTTGCGTAGGCGGTGCGATTGAAAATTATAAAAAGATTCAAGTGGTAATGAATGATGATTTTTTCGGAATAGGGGCGTTGCTTTTATTCTCGCAGTTTTCAGAAGAAATTCTGGATGATTATTCATTGACTTGTCTTGTGCCGCAAGGAGCAATAGGAAAGTGTAAAAGCTGGTTGGAAATCCCGTCAAATCGTGCTTGGCTTGATAAAAAATCAAAGTATCGTCATGAAATAAAAAAAATGTTGAAACATATAAAAGAAGAACCGTTGAAAAAAAATGTTTCTTCGTTTTATTTATCAGCACAAGTATATCAAAAGTTTCCGGTGTTACCGCAGTCACCGTCTCAAGATTTTCAAGGTGCTTTTTTGTTATTAGATACCTTTGAGCCGACATTGCCTGATTTTTCGTTTTACAATGCGACGTGGGCGACTTGGGATTGTCCTGATTTTTTACGTTATAAAGATACCGACAGATTTATAACTTTAGGTTGCGTGATTATAGAAAGAGATTCTCTGACAGATAAAATGTCGCTGTTGGATTTTTATAAATCTCTTCGAGGTATAAAAAATGAGTCAGAAGTTTGGGAAAAATGGAAAAATGCAAAACTCCGAGAACCTGCTAAACCGTCAGATTTCTTGATTAAAGCAGATATTCTTTGTCGAGCCGGTAAGTTTGATAAGGCTTTCAAGTTGGTAGAAAAATACTATGAGGCGAAAATTACGGCTGCTTACAGAATTTGCAACAGTATCATTCATCATTGTAAGCAACAACAATTAAAAGATAAAGTCGCCGGTTTTATGGACGAAAAAGAGTTGTTTCAAAAAGCATTTTGTGCGGAACTCAGTGAGATTGCAGATATTGCTGATAATGATAAAAAAAGTTGCTGGCTGTAGTATTCGGTTATAAATATTTTTCTAAAACCTTTGCAAATCCGGCAAAATAACACGGCGGTGCGACGACATCGCCGATTTTTTTCATTTCATCACAGGCGTTTCCCATTACCACACCGATTCCGGCATATTCAATCATTGTTTTATCATTAAAATTGTCACCAAATGCGATAATGTCTTTCGGTTCGATAGATAGACTTTCGGCGATGAGTTTCAATGCACTTCCTTTATCCGAGCCGTTTGCACTGACATCAAGTAAAAACGGAGCAGAAAAAGACGCACTCATTTTGTCTTGAATCTGTGAAAGAATACGTTCACTGGCGGCTTTTAATTTTTTCGGAGATTGCAAAAGCAACACTTTTATTACATCATTGCCGTTTATTTCATCTGTCAGTTTTTTTACTTCCTTTATTTTAAACTTGATAAGTTTTGCTTCGAGACGTGAGTAAAAGTTATTTTTTTCCGTGATTACAAAGTTATCTTTGTATGTATGCATAAATATGTTTTCTTCTTTTGAAAGTTGCAAGAGTAAGTTTACACATTCATCAGACAGATTCGAATTGAACAAAATACGATTTTGTGGCAAATATCGGACTCTGGCTCCGTTAAAAGAAACAATATAGCAATCCTTTTCTATTCCCAATCGGCGTGCTACTTCAATTATGGAAGCTTCTGGACGACCGGAGGCAAGCACTATTTTTACACCTTGACTGACAGCTTTTTTTATTGCCCTGATGTTTCTCTTCGGGATTAGATTTTTGTACGATGTGATAGTGTTGTCTATATCCATGGCAATAAGTTTAATCATTTTCTTTCTAACCTCTGAAAATCAAATAAATAGTGTAAATAACGGCTGCACAGAGAAGCACAATTCCTGCCTGATGACCGATGATATTTTCTTTTTTTATAAATGTGACGGCAAATAAAAATAACATCGCTGTTGCTAATATCAGTATGTCGATATTCAATCCGGCAGAAAAAGCTATCGGTGTGACAACGCAACTTATTCCTGATACGAAAAGCATATTAAATATATTGCTTCCTATTACACTGGCGATTGCAAGGTCACTTTGTTTTTTGTAAGCGGCGGTGGCAGATGTTGCCAATGTAGGCAGTGACATACAGATTATACCGATCAACGCAATCGATTTTTCTGAAAAATTAAAGCTTTCACAGATATTACCGCATGCTTGTTTTGTAAATTTTTGGCCTATTATTAATGCAGCAAATCCGATAAGCAGTGATAAAATTAAAAAGAAAGAACTATATTTTGTGTCATCGTCACAGACGTCTGTATTGCTGATTGTCAAATGGATTGTATACCACATAAATATTGCAAATCCTATTAACAGAATCAGACTTTCAAGACGTGTAACTATCAAATCTTTTGTAAAGCCTGTATTTGCAAGTATAAAAATCAAAATTACGCTGCCTAAAGCCATCGGGATTTCTCTCCATTTTGTAGAGGTTTTTATTGACAGCGGCGTGATAATTGAGGCGACTCCCAAAACCAACAAAATATTGTAAATGTTGCCTGATAAAATATTTGCAAGTAGGGCTTCGTTTCTTCCCTCGAGTGAAGCGTTTAGATTTATAAAGAGTTCGGGAATATTTATACCGAAAGCCACGACTGTCAGACCTACTACAAGTTGCGGAACTCCCATTTTTATTGCAAGTGATGTACTGCCGTCTACCAGAAAATCGGCTCCCTTTATTATCAATGTAAGCCCGGCTGTCAAAAGGAGAATATTGAGAAAAATATCCATTTTTACCTCCGTATAAGTATATATATAACTAAATTTATCTTCTTCTTTGAAAATTTCGCTCAAATGTCATGCGTGGAATCTCAAAATAAACAGGTCTTCCGTGCGGACAGTTCATGATGTTGTATTTGAAAAAACGCGTAATGATTTCTTCTATTTGTATTGCCGTGAGTCTGTCTCCTTTTTTTACGGCTTGCCGACAACTTGCGGTAATCAAGATTTTGTCGATTATCGTACGTTCATCATCTGCGTCGTCTTGCAAAAAGCTTGACAGAGTTTGCGTTAATTGACCGGTAGACATATTTTTCAGAACACAAGGAATCTCACTGATAGAATATGTACTTCCTTCGTTTTCTTCTATACAAAAACCGCAAGAATTCAACTGTTCCAGCTTTTCGTTTAGATTTTTCGGTAGCTTTTCAATTTCGAAAAGAACCGGAATCATAAGACGTTCACTGTCAGGATTTTGTGCGTATGCTTCTTTCTTTTTCATGTAGATATAAGCTTCTTCTACTGCATGTTGGTCTACAAAATATAACTTATCGTTTTTTTCGACTATTATATATGTGTCAAATGCGACTGAAAGTATTTTAAAATCTTTAAAAGTTTCCTTTTGCTTTATATGAGGAAGCTCGGGTGTAGGTTGCACTTTTAATGCTTCGTATTTTGCAAATAAACTGCCGGATTCTTTCGGTAGTTCTTTTCCAAACGGTGAGTATGGTTTATTTGACTCGTTAAAGTTGTAATATATGTCATCCAAATCCGGATAATCTCGCTGAGTGTTGATTTTTTCGGAATAAGCAGTCGGATAGATTACATCTGCATTTTTTCCGTTGGGGTCGACATTAGCAAGCTCGATTTTTGCAAACGGATAAATGTCATCGTCATTATCGGAAAACGGATCTGACGGCTCGAGAGAAAGTTCACGTCTGATTTTACTGCTGAATGCTGCCATTGTACCTTGCATAATGGTGTTAAATGCAGCTGCTTGGTCAAAAAACTTTACTTCACGTTTTGCAGGATGAATATTTACGTCTATCAAACTCGGATCTGTTTCGAGGAACACAAAAATCAACGGGTGACGGTTCGGCGAAACATACGTACTGTAACCTTTTGATATTGCCGAGTAAAAAAACGGGCAAGTAATAGGGCGAGAGTTTACAAACATTGTTTGATATTTTCGGCTTTGAAAAAAAACATCTGCCGGACTGTGATAAATAGTGACTTTTATAGGTGAACTTTTTGATTGGTATTCAAACTTATTGATGGAAAACCGATCTTCCAGCTTGTACACTGCAAAAAATGCGTTTTCAAAATCTCCGTCACCGTTTGTTCTGAAAAGTAGTTTTCCGTCGTTGTACAAGGAGTAACTGATATTTAATGTTGCAAATATTTTTTCATAAACAATGCTTTTTACAGCGTTTAACTCGGCTGTTGCACTTTTTAAAAATTTCTTTCTTGCCGGCAGGTTGTAGAATAAATCTCGGATTTCTATTTTTGTCCCTTTGCGACAGGCAACTGCTTGTGCTGTAAATGAATTTTCTTCGCATATTTTATATCCGGGAGTTTGTCCGGAATCATCGGTTGACGAGGTGATTGTCAATTTAGAAACTGTATTTACGGAATACAAAGCTTCTCCGCGAAATCCCATTGTTTGAATATTATTTAAATCTTCGGTTGTTTCTATTTTACTTGTGGAATGCTTGAGTATCGAAGTTGCCAAGTCTTCTTTATCCATTCCGCAGCCGTTATCACGTACGGTTATTTCTTCGATTCCGCCTTTTTTTAATGAAATAACGATTTCCGTAGCTTTTGCGTCTATGCTGTTGTCTATAAGTTCTCGAACAATAGAAGCCGGTTTGTCTATGACTTCTCCGGCTGCGATTTTTGAATAAACGCTTTCCGGTAGTACTTTAATTTTCATTTTTTTCTCCGTCAGTGTCGGCAAGCGGTGCTGTTTTTTCCGATTGCGACGACTCTTTACTTTCTTCTTTTATATCATCATTTTTATCTTCATCTTCATTTTCAGAAATTATCTTCTTTAAGTTTTTCAGACGTCTTTCAGCTACATTTGTACGTCGTTCAATATTTCTTTTTATTCCTTTTATCGAGAACGTAAAATATACCTCTCCGCTGAATTTTATTCCGTTTGTAGAAGGAAGAATCGAAAAATCAGTGCAAAAACTTCCGATGTCGGCAAAAAGAGTTTCAACACAAGCGTGCATTGCGAAATTTTCATACAATCCGACTGCATCTTTTTTTACGATGGATGAAATTATTGCTTCAACCGGTTTTTCCCATTCCAAAGCAAATGTAAGGTTTGCACTGACACTGTCTTCATTTACCGGAGGTGATATTTTTACGCCGGTAAGGAAGTTGTCTGCATAGGAGACACTTTTGTTTTCTTCGAATAAATTGGCAATACGAGCTGTAGGACGATAGAACGCGTAAAGATTTATCCAGTCAAGCGGTTGCCAAGATATACCTAGTCTGGCTCCGAAGTCGTAATCTGAATTGACATACTTATTTGCTAGCTCGGTAAGATATTTTTCTTTGAACAAAAAGTACAACGGGGTAAAATAATGAATATTTGCAGATTTAAAAAGTATTTCGATACTGAAAGTCGGTCCGTTTTTTCCGCGAATTTTTTGCCCGAAAGTAAAGTGCATCATATTTTTTATATGTTCCGGCTGCATAGAAAACACATTGTCGCTGTCGGCTGTCAAAGGAAATACAAGACCGGCGTTTAGATAAAATTCATACCCAAAGTATGAAAGGTCGAATACGGTAAAAGACCAGCCGACATCTGTATACAAAGGCAGTGCAGCTTTGCTGTCAGAACCTAAAGTTATTTGACGTAATCGATATGTGTCTATTGCAAAATCGATTTCTACACGTGACTTCATGCTTTTTAACGGTGTGAATATTTGAATTGAGTTATCAAATAAACCGCCGTACGGTGCATTTTCAGCGAAGAATTCTGCTGTAATGTATTTATTTCTGTATGCAAAATCGACACTTGTAGATCTGTAAACAGGTAAAAAAAGCGACGGAGAATAAAAAAAGTAACGTAATGCATTTTTGTCTGTTTTGGCTTTTTTTGTTCCCATCATGAAATAAAATGGCGTGTTCTCATTTCCCCAACGCAGTTTGTCTATTTTTACCAAAAGATTTTCTATTACTCCCAAGACTTTTTCTTCCGGTTTATTTCCTTCCATTACAGAATCTACAAACCATTCGCTTCTGAAGTCGTTGAGCTTCAAAAAGTGTTCCCAAATCTTATCAGTTCTTACAGGTGTATTTTGTATTGAATGTTCACCTGAAAGTGACACCATAAAAGGAATATCAAAACGCAGTGCCATTTCAAAAAGATTGTTCGAAGTCTTGATAGACGGATGCCAACCGATAGAACCGCCGACTTTATTGTGCGGAAAAAGAAATGAGAATCTAAAATTTGCCAAATCAGTAATGACGGCTTGTTTTTTGGGCATTTGTATCAACATAGAGTCGTCGACTTGTATTTTATGTGTAGAGAAAATGATTTCGTCATCAGCAGATGGTGCTTGATTTTGTCGAAAAGTCAACGCTTCCAAAACCGGACGAATCCCTTTTTCTATTTCTTTAGTTCCGGCTTTTCTTGAGTTTGTCTGTTGAAAATATTTTAACGATTCTTGCGAAATATCATCGATATTTATCATCATCGGGTTTTCAATTTCAGCGATTTGCATCGGCATTATATTTAAAATGAAGTCTTGTTGTGCAAAGTCAAGTTGATTTTCTTCACTTACTTTTTCTCGCTTGTAAACTTGGATTTCTCCGTTGAAAACGGCGACGTTTACATTATGCATGCGATTAAGGTCACTGACACATGAATAAACGATATCACTGTTTGGAGCGACTACCAATGTGACGCCGTTTTCGGCATGAATAATAAATGTTTCATCATTACCCGTGACACAACGAAAACGTCCGAAGTTTGATTTAAGAAAAAAGTTCGGCGAATTTCCCGATATTTGCAAATCTGTCAAAGTAGAAAGCAAAATAAATGCTTTAGGATTGTCATAAATATCATACAAACGAATTTCGTTTTTACTGTTGGCTGATAGTATGTATGGATTTTCTATTACAAATGCAGTATCTGTGAC
>JAXJQT010000318.1:0-4806 GCA_036311025.1 Spirochaetota bacterium | reverse complement strand
CCTTGACGTACGATGATATTGCCTTTTTTGAATGTCTTTTTCAAAATTCGTCTCCCCGAAATAATTGTTTTCGATATAAAAGTAAATCACAAAATAATAAAAAAATTGGTAGGTAAAATCAAGGCATGAACAATTTTATTAATTTTTGAGCATTAAAAAAAATAAGTAATATGATGTCGTTATGTTTATGTTTTATGATATAAGAAACGAATTTATTCTAAGGAGATAACTCATGCAGAATATGGAACAGTTAAATATAGATGAACTTTTTGAAAAGGCCGTTGCATTCGTTTGTGACGGAAAATATGAAGAGGCAACAAATATTTATCTGTATATTTTAAAAAAACAACCGCGTCATTATATGTCTTGCGAAAAGTTGGCGGATTTAGAAATTTTACAAGGCAATTATGATGCTGCACGTAAATATCTTCGTAAATATCTGCATATCAATTCATTAAACTCTGAAATCTGGGCAAAATTGGGAGATACTTATTTTTGTCAGGGCGGATATTTAAAAGCCGTAAAATATTATAAAAAGTCTCTTGCTATTAATCCGGATGCTTATTGGGTGTATCACAATGCCGGGCTTGCGTTTATCAAAAGTAACAACAAAGGTTATCTTATGGCAGCACGAACGTGTTTTAGAAATGCGTTGAAGTTAAATCGTAAATACGCTCCGTCATTAAATGAACTGGGGCTTTATTATCAAAATTCTTACAATAATATAAGAGCGAAAGAATATTTTTTAAAAGCTATAAAAGCCTGTGCGGATTATAAATATCCTTATTTTAATCTTGCAAAAATTTATAAAGAAAGTGCTCAATATGAACGAGCGAAAGTTTTTTTACTCAAAGCAATCAAGATTGACCCGGATTATGCTGCTGCATTGAACTATTTAGGAACGATTTATTATGAAGAAAATATGTACAACGCAGCAATGTATTATTATGTCAGAGCAACAGAAGCACAACCGGAGTTTAAATATGCTTACTATAATATGAGCTTGATTTTTGAAATTGACGGAAAAATCAAGAAGGCGTATCAAGTTCTGGAACGGGCAAAAGCTTGCGATTCGGAGTATGAATTGGCACTGCAGGAAATGCAGCGATTGAAAAAGAATTTTCCGGATATGGTAAATGACGGCGACGAGTTGCAAGAGGACGATTTAAAATCATCTACTTATTTTGATGATACATTAAAGGAAGACTGTCAGAAATCAGCTATAAATGCCGTCGCCGGACGTGAAAATGATAAAAACTCGATTTTGACCGGGGAACGATTCAGCGAGCGTTTCGGGCGTAATATTACCGAACTTGCCAGAAACGGTAAGCTTTTTCCCGTTCTCGGGCGTGAGAATGAAATCGACAGTATTTTAGAGACATTGTTTTCATTGAAAAAAAACAATCCGCTTTTAATCGGAAAAGCCGGTGTCGGAAAAACAGCGGTGGTAGAAGGATTGGCACAAAGGATTGTAGAAGGTAGAGTTCCGCAATTTTTTCTTGATAAAGAGATTATCGAGATAAACATGGGCGTTTTGGTTGCCGGTACGACTTTTCGCGGAGATTTTGAAAAGCGTCTTAAAAATATTGTGGAAGAAGTTGCTAAGAATAAGAATCTTATTTTATTTATTGATGAAATCCACACATTGCTCGGAGCAGGGGAAAGCGGCGGAAGTACGCTTGATGCAGCCAATATTTTAAAGCCGGCACTTGCAAAAGGCGAATTGCGATGTATCGGAGCCACTACGATTGATGAATATTTGAACCTTTTCCAAAAAGACAGTGCGTTGGACAGACGTTTTTTTAAGGTAAAAATAGAAGAACTTGATACATTATCGACAATGAATATATTGCAACATCTTCGAGATAAGACATTCAGTCATTTTAATGTGGAAATCAGTGATGACCAACTACGCTTAATTATAGATTTGGCTGATGTGCATTTGAAAAACAGAGTTTTTCCGGACAAAGCTATCGATGTACTGGAAAAAACTTTGTCACGAGATGCGTTGCGTGGTTTGCAAAAAGTTTCTGATGATACAATTCACGGTGTAATAGCGGAATTTGTCGGATATAGACTGCCTTTAACAAATGAAGAAAACGGTAAAAAGATGGCGGGACTTGCTACATATTTGCAAAAACGTTGCTTTGGGCAAGACGAGGCAATCAACAGAGTAGCAGCTGCACTTTGTATTGCAAAAAGCAGCATTTCTTTTCATCCTGTTCGTCCGGACGGCGTGTTTTTGTTTTTGGGTACTTCCGGCGTAGGTAAGACTTACTTGGCACGACAGATAGCACAGTATTTGTACGGAAGCGAGGAACGTTGTGTCACTTTGAATATGTCAGAATATACCGAGTCGCATTCCGTATCAAAATTGATAGGAAGTCCGCCCGGATACGTAGGACATGAAAATGTGTCGTTGTTAAACCAGCTTATGCAAGCATCTCCGGCGTGTGTGTTGCTTTTGGACGAGGTGGAAAAAGCGAATGTCGAAGTGTTAAAATTGTTTTTGCGAATCTTTGAAGAAGGTGTAATCAATGATACTTCCGGCAGAACAATTTATTTTTCAAATGCTACAATCATAATGACATCAAATATAACTTTGCACGGTGCAACGATAGGCTTTGATGAGAAATCGAATGTCAGTGTAAACAATCGTTTGAAGGAATACTTCCCGATAGAGTTTATCAATCGTATCGACCAGATTGTTCCGTTTGAGACCGTAGGGCGTGATACGGCAGCACAAATAGTTCGCAAGCTGTTGGTGGAAAATACATGTAAAATGTTTTCAGAACAAGGCTTAGATATTAGCTTCGATAATAAAGTTATCGACTATATTGCCGATTTAGGATATGACAAACAAAAAGGTGTCAGAAATCTCGAACGATTTTTTGAAAAGACAATAATGGATGCCGTGATTCGTTCGGAAGTTTTACCGGACAGAAATGCAAAAAATAAGCAATCCGGAGTTTTTATATTGTCAGAAGATTCGGGCTCGGTTACATTACAAATGACGGCTAAGGAGTAGTTATGATGAATGAAGAATATAAAATCATTTTGTTTCCTGCAGGAGAAACTCTTTCATTTAAACAAAAAGAGTTTCTTTTAAAAAAGTTTAATGACATTTCTTTGACAGAAATAGAGTATATTGCCGGACGTATCTCGGAAGATGAAGTCGCGGAGTTTTGTGAAAAGATTGATAATGACGAAAAACGCCAAGAGTTGTTTGACCAAGCTAAAGAGATTTGTGAATTGGATGATTTTACGTTTCCCGTATTGGAAAGACTTGCTTCACTTGGAGAATTACTATTTATAGAGGAATCTCGTACCGGATTTGACTTTTCTTTGTATGACGAAGAGCAACGCAGGGATTATATTTTCCAGGTAGCGGTTGTAAAATATGCAATCTTGGCCAGCGTCCTAGAGATGATGCCGGTAAACAGCATTGTTTCATGCTTTGCCTCGTCTTCACTGCAAGCTACTCTTGCTGCTAAAATCGCTAAGATTTATGATTTTAAGTTGGACGGGAAAAACTTTATGAAGCTTATTTGTGCGTCTACCGGAATGAGCTTACTGTTTAAAGGTATCGGAAAAGGTGTTTCTAAGTTGTTACCTTTTAGATTTGTATGGAAAGCGTCGTCAGCTTTTGCAGCTGCTTATGCTGTAGGAATTGCCGCAAAAGCTTATGCTATATCGGACGGCGAAATAAATGCGGACAACCTAAAAGAAATCTGGGAAAATGCATTGGAAGACGGAAAAAATGTTTTCAAACAATTTCAAAGCTATGTTTATAAAAACAAAAAACGTCTGATAAATGAATTAAAAAAACGGAAAATAGTCAAAGAAATCGAAGAAGCGTAAAAAATAAAAAGCTTGTAATTATAGAAAGAAGTGTATTTATAATAAGTACACTTCTTTTTTTATAGATTCTTATCAATAAAATCTTCAATTTGAGCAATAAGCTGAGTTTTCAAAATTTCCTTTGCTCCCGAAACGGTTGTAGAAGCATTCCGTAAAAAAAGGTCAGCCGGGTGAATATTCAAAGCCGTCGCTATTTTTTCAATCATCTCAAAAGACGGAAGCTTAATGTAAGATTCGATACAACCAATTGTAGATGTGGCACAGTCGCAAAGTTCTGCGAGCCTTTCTTGTGAAATATGCTTTTCTTTCCTGTAGAATTTTAGGTTCTTAACAAAATCATCTTGAAATTTCATACGTATTCTTATTTTAGACAAGAAAATAAGTATTTTAATTGCCTTAAAGCAATAAATCTTGTAAAAACATTACTTATGGTAATAAAAGAGGTTTTTTTATTGCTCTCGGAAATATAAAACCGGAGTGCTGAAAAAAATCTGCAAAAATTTTTTTGGTCTAGCCGTATATCAGAGACCAGTTATGTTACGGTGAGTGAAATATAGGTTGCTGATAATGATTGTTGTTTACATTCACTTTCGGAATTTTCTTTATGGAAAATCCTATCGTTCATGTAAACGGTTTCGTTTTCGACTTTCTGACGAAAGTCTGCAAATCGAAACCAGAGACCAGTTATGCTACGGTGAGTAGATTGCAAAAGGGAAAATCTTTCCTGTACGGAAAGAAGAAATAAATAATTTTAAGGAGTAAAAAAATGTTTCCATTAATTCCATTATTAATAGGTGGAGGACTTATAGCGTTGGCTATAATAACTATTTCAAAACTAATAAACATTATAAAGGGAAGATTTCAGAATGCGGTTTGGGTGAAAATAACTTCAAATAAGATAAAATCCAATCTCGACAATGGGAATGCCAATGTTCTCAAATTAGG
>JAXJQT010000317.1:0-3102 GCA_036311025.1 Spirochaetota bacterium | reverse complement strand
TATTTCCCATGGTGCCGGAGTACATCGGTTATGCAGACCAGACTCTTGATGATGACGCTTTGCGTTCTTATTTACCGAAAGTGGAATACACCGGCAAACATTCTTTCAAATATCGAGTCGATTTTGATGCATTAAAGATTGACGACAGTATCGGTGCAATTTGTGTGACACGTCCGACTAACCCGACAGGAAATGTAATAACTGATGAAGAAATGCAGAAATTGTCACAATTGGCAAAAGAGAATAATATCCCGCTGATTGTAGATAATGCATACGGTCAACCGTTTCCGGGAATACTGTTTTGTGAAACAGAAACATTATTTGACAAGCACATTATTCATTCTTTCAGTCTGTCAAAACTGGGCTTACCGTCGCTGCGTACGGGAATAATCGTCGCAGATGAAGAGATTATTAATATGATTTCTAATATGAATGCTGTTATAAATCTGGCAAGCGGTACATTCGGACAAGTATTGACTACTAAGTTTATTGCTCAAGATAAAATCACTCACTTATCTAAAACTGTCATTACACCTTTTTATAAAAAACGTTCCGATGAAGCGTTAGAACTGATAGAACGTTATTTTCCCGATGATTTACCTTATTACGTACATAAAAATGAGGGAGCTTTCTTTTTGTGGCTGTGGTTAAAAAATTTACCCGTAAGCAATTATGAATTGTACCGACGATTGAAAGCAAGAAATGTATATATCATTCCGGGATGTTACTTTTTTGCCGGTTGTGAAGAAGACTCGGCAATGAAAAATGAATGTATTCGCATCACCTTTTCACAAAGTCGTGAGGTTTTAGAAAAAGGTATTCGAATATTAGCGGAGGAAGTCACAAAACTTTACAACGGAGAATAAAATATGAAAACTTTAGGGCAACAGATTTGCGATATTATGAAATTTTTTCTGTTATTTTATATAACGTCCGTATTGCTGCAATTGACTTACAGTATCAGTTTTTATATTTCGGATATCGTTCATATCTTTAATGCACCGTTGAAGCTTTCGTTCATCTTTATTTATTCTACTATTCTGGGAATATATTTTACTTTTCATGTTCTGTATAATGTCAAAGTAATGCGTGTACTGTGTTTCTTATCTGTATTATTTGCTTTGTTTTATTTGCAAGACTTTCACGGTAATATATTGTTTAAACAAATATTCAGTGCGGAAATTACCTACTTTTTGTTCATTCTTTATTTTGTAGCCGGTATCACGGCAATTGTTTTGGGACTCACAGCTGATGTCTTTCAGGTTATAGCCGCAATAAAGACCGTTACTCGCGACCCTAAACGTATAGCACGTAAAGAAAGACTAAGTAAAACAGCAGAAGAAAACCAAGATGAATATTTTGTATAATAAAACAAAAGAACAATCAGACATTTACCGAATAAATTGTAAGTGATTTTTACTTTAGACAGGAGATTCTTTTAAGTGATTTCAGACTTTTTTTTAACTTCTATCGGCGATATTTCAATTATGGCAATTTGTCTGCGAATAATTTTGAGTTTTGTCGCCGGATTTGCAATGGGAATGGAACGTGAAGTACATCAACATCCGGCTGGTTTAAGGACTATTATCGTAATTACGGTTTCGTCCACATTGCTGATGATTTTATCTATGAATCTACCGAAAATCGTCGGTAACGGAGACCCGGCACGTATTGCCGCACAAGTAGTTTCCGGGATTGGTTTTCTGGGCGGCGGTGCAATTTTACGTCAAGGAATAAATATTCGCGGACTTACATCTGCAGCAATCATTTGGGCTGCTGCTGCTATGGGACTTACTATCGGAGCAGGATTATACTTTGCTGCCGGCGTCACACTTGTAGTTTATGTGATTACACTTGTAACAGTAGAAAAATTGAAGTTGATATTTATTCAAGCAGAACATAAAAAAAATATTGATATTGAATATACCGGTACTGCACCCACAGCAAAAGAAATTAATGAAGTACTGAAAGATTATAAAATAGAAATTCTGACAACAGATATTTCCTACGAAATAGCAGAGAATAAAACTTGTTTTACACTGTCAATCAATATTCCGAAATCTATAGAACCTGAAAATTTAAAAAACCGAATGGCAACATTGGGAGAGCTTACTTTTTTAAGTTTGCATGAATAATTAAAACAGGTCACAAAATGTTAAAATGGCAATTTCTCTCTACTCCTGTAGGCTTATTAAAAATCATTGAAGAAGACGGATTCATCACGGAAGTTTATCCGGTCAATGAAAGTGTTATATCAAGCGAACAGACATCTGAATTACTTAAAAATGCATGCAAACAATTGGAGGAATACTTTTGCGGTAATCGAAAATCTTTTGATTTACCGATAAAACTGCATGCAACGGCTTTTGAAAAACAAGTATGGGAACAGTTAAAAAAGATTCCTTACGGTCAGACACGAACTTATCAGGAAATTGCCGTTGCAATCGGAAATGAAAAAGCCGCTCGTGCCGTAGGACAAGCGAATAATAAAAATCGTATTATCATCATCATCCCATGCCATCGTGTCGTAAACAAAAACGGCACATCCGGTGGTTTTTCCTATGGTACACAAATGAAAAACTATCTGCTAAATCTTGAAAAATGCAATAAATAAGTCGTCTGTCCGATAATTTTTTTTCACAATTAAATAAAACTCGTTTTCAGTTCAATGAAGTTGATTTCAGCATCTTTCTGTTTGCAAAAGTAAAAAAGACAAGATGTGCCACTATTGTCAAACTCCAACTAATCGGATAAACAATCAGTAACATTTTTAAACTTCTGAAATATTGAAAGATAGTTATCACCCAAATAATTCTGACAAAACAAGCTCCGGTAAGAGTAATTATTGTAGGTGTAATAGAATACCCCATTCCTCTTATTACACCGGGAATGACATCCATCACACTGCAAAATACATAACCAGAACAAACTATTAAAAGTCGAGTAACCGTTACTTCTACTACTTGCAAA
Source organism: Spirochaetota bacterium (assembly GCA_036311025.1). GTDB lineage: Bacteria > Spirochaetota > GWE2-31-10 > GWE2-31-10 > GWE2-31-10 > RGIG8597. The sequence continues at coordinate 132 of JAXJQT010000317.1, read as the reverse complement.
TCTGTCGAATAAATCCCGGCTAAGTTCTTAGCAAATACACATACAATCACTGAAAAAATAGCACATACTACAAAAGCACATCCTATACATGATAATAAAATCTTTGAGATTCTTTTATATTTACCGGCTCCT
>JAXJQT010000316.1:0-2480 GCA_036311025.1 Spirochaetota bacterium | reverse complement strand
TCTCTACATACTCTGCTTAAATAATCAATAACTTTAAAAAAGACATCAATATCTTGTGACGGAGGCGATTTTTGAATAAAATTAGCTTTATATTTATACTCAATAGCCGGATTCTTACGTAAAAAAGCTTTGAAATCTTCATCCGGCAAATACACTTCCATACACAGCAACTCTTGTAACATTTTAAGCGTCTCGGTAAACATATTAATCAATTCTGTCACCCACGCCGACGGACACAAAGTATCATCATATCTACGCTTTACATTTTTCTTTTCAGTTACCCATGCTTTATATTTTTTCCAGTTAAAATTTATTTTTTTTCTACTGATATAATTTTCCAACCAATCTTTATCTTTTGTAATTGCAATATAAAAACGTTCTAAAAAATGAACTATAGAATAATATGAAGGTGCATCGGCTAAAATAGAATCAACGGACGCGTTTTCATTTACTTCAAATTCACGCGTTTTTTTCATAAAAAATACTTCTACCATATGATAGATTTCTTTTATTTCTTGATTCTTTTCTTTTAGAACACTTACGTCCTTGCCTAAAAAAATATCATTCATACATTTTATTCCTTATATCTTTATTCCTCATTCACAAACGGTTCTGTCTCTGCTGCAAGCGGAAAGTACGGGAGAATATCAACCGGTAAATCTTTCATTTTTTCTACAAACTCGGAAATTATCGGCGATGATACACCGTATTTTTCAATCAACGACTCAGCCATTTCATAATTTCCCTCACCTTGAATAGTCAATAATAAGGTTAACAGTTTTTCCGTAGCCAATTCCATTTTTCTTAAATCTGCCGTGATGTTCAACGGTTCTTCCTGAAGAATCAAAATCGCACTTTCTCCCAAAAGAAAATTCCACTGAATCAGATTTGCAATTCCGTGCGGATTATTATGCCCAAAACGAATTGAACGCAACATTCCCGTTAAATAAGTAAAAATTAATTCTGTTATATTACAATCGGTCAGTATACCCTGTTTTATCAAGTAAAATAAAAGAAATAATGCCATTACATCAGCTTTTGCTTCTTCTATTACGGAATACAAATCTTTTAGATAATAAGATACATCTCGCAATTCACCGTCATCATCTTTTATCATACCGATTCCCAGACCGTGACTGATTTCATGTAAAATTATATGATTAAAATATGCATCAAATGAAATTTTATCTTTATTTCTTTCCCCGAAAATTACATCAGCAATAAGCAACATTATTGAATCAAATTTTGCTTTAATCACATTGTGCATAATAATTTTCTTAGCACCAAATTCGGCTCTGATTTTTTGAGAATTAGGAAGATTAAAAGCTGCCGTTACTACCGGACCGCGTCCGTCTCCGGCACTGTAAATTACATCTACAATCGTTAATTGAGATTTTCGTTCAACTTTATTTTTTTTATAATTTGCCGGAACCGGTAACAAAGCTTGTAATGTGTCGACCAGTTTTAGAATCTGTTGCATTTTATGAAGTTGAACTTCGTTTTTTATTGTTATAAAGGAAGTAAATGACGTTTTGTAACCTAAAAATCGGTCGTCATAATATTCATACGCTCCGATTAACGGTTCGATAGAATTATTTTCCAATTGAATCCAACGAATATCAGCCTGTTCAAAATTATTTGTAAGAAATGCATTTGCTTGAGCATTAAGAAAAGATTTTAAATAAAAATTCTCTGTTGCCTCGCCGGCTTCATAGAGCATATCAGCAATAAAAACAAGCTTTTCTCGATAAAAATCGCAATATTTCTTTGCTGCAAGTCCCCCGTTTTCATCACGCACAATCACTGTGTACGGAGAACAAAACTCTTCTTCATCTTCCGGGTGGTTTTCAAGCCATTCATTCCATTCTTCGATTGTCAAATCTTCGGGATAAAAACCGCAACCGTCTTGTTGTACGTAATCTTTGATAAAAACGGTGTTATCAAACTCATTTACACCGCCTGCCATGATATAGAAAATCTTCAATAACGAATCTTTTTTCTGTTCCCGCAAAGCTTCAATAATCTGAACATTCTTTGCATTACGTTGCATCATATATAAATCTTGAATATGTTTTGTCGCTTCTATTAAGTAATCTAATACACTCTTCTGAGATTCAGACAAATGTGAAATGTCCGCTTCGATTCTCGTTATTTTCAGGTATTTTTTCAGAGAACTTACTGATATTTCTTTAAATTCCATCTTGTCATCCAAACTTATTACATTCGACTGCGAAGTTCTTCCAAAACCTTATCAAAAGAAATATCTTTTGATACTAAATAAACCATTAAGTGATACAAAACATCTGCTACTTCATAAACAGTCTCGCCTTCATTATTACGAGCCAAAATCACTTCTATAGTTTCCTCACCCAGTTTTTTCAGAATTTTCTCTTCACCTTTTTGAAACAAATGAGTCGTATAAGAATTTTCGGGCATATCATGCTTTCTTTGTTGGATTGTTGCTTCAAGTGCTTTTAATA
>JAXJQT010000315.1:0-1499 GCA_036311025.1 Spirochaetota bacterium | reverse complement strand
TTTATAAACCGTTGCATTGCATGAGTATTTTAATTGCCGGTGCAGTATTATTTTTGTTGAGAATAGCAAGTAAAAAGAACATTATTAATATCCAATAATGGACTAAGATTATAATTCAATATAATGCGGAATTATATCTGCATACTGATTGTCCGGCATACGAAAACCGTTTGGAATTACGCCCAATTGGGTAAATCCCATTTTTTCATAAAGTTTTAATGCAGGCAGATTTGTGGATACGACAGCGTTGAATTGCAAGATTTTAAAGCCTAATTTTTTAGCAGTTGAAAGGCAGTCTTGTACAAGAGCTTCGCCGATATGTTGTCCTCGTTTATTTTTTGTGACAGCAAAACTCGCATTTGATATATGCCCGCACCTTCCGATATTATTGGGATGCAAAATGTAAAGTCCGACAACTTTGTTGGTATCATTATCAACAGCGATTCCGGTGAAAGATTGAGAAGCGAAGAAATCAGAGCCGGATTCTATGTCTAATAATTCGGTCTGTGGGAATGAATTACCATCCTGTACAACCTCATTCCAGATTTTTATAGCATCGTGTAGTTTATCTTTTTCCAGTTTTATAACATTCAACATTTTTTATGTCCTTTAACATTTGTCAAAAGACTATATATCAAAAAAAGTTAGGAGTGTAAAATGTGAATCTGCTTACAATCTTTTTGGTATTATTGTTTGAAATGTGACTACAGTCCCCACGAATTTTTATAAAATGTACTTTTAGCTTCCTTCCATTGAGGGATGATTTTATCCCTTAACTTTGAAATCGGAGTAATTCTTTCCCAGACGTGCATACCGAGAAAATGAGAATCAGGACATGGGAGACCTGAAGATTCTGGACTTAAAGATTCTAGATCTGAAGGTTTTAAAATAGAAAATGTTTCTACTACTTTCCCGCAAATGAGACATTCCCATCCGAAAAAAGGCGTTCTTTTAAATTTTACGTTGTTTTTTGTTTCCATAATTTTTCCTCCGAGTTTAAAAAAACAAAGTACTACATGATTATTTGCAGTACTTTGTTGTTATAAAAAATGGTTAGAAGCTTTCTGTCGGACAAACGCTGACAGTCGCAGTGTAATCGCCGGTTGCAGTGAAAGTAATTACATATTTTGTACCTTCACTAAGTAATGAAATCGGCAATCTTACGTAATCATAACTATTTGTTAATTCTACATTTTCATCAAGAGAGGCAAAAGTTCCTCCGCCTATTCTGACAGTTTGGTCTTTTGTATAGAAAAGGAATTCTAAATAATCATTGTAGCAATAATTCAAAACGTCACCGGAGAATGTAAACTCATAAGTATTATTTGTTAATTCTGCATAATTCCAATCCGTGAAATTTCCATAGATATACTTAATTTCATTTGCTGTAGGCAAAGTTTCTTTATTAAGAGTTTCCGGGAACGCTTCGTTTGTAGGTTCTAGAACTGCTACACCGACACACCACATTTGGAACGGATAACATGAATAATCCCCAGTCA
>JAXJQT010000314.1:0-2220 GCA_036311025.1 Spirochaetota bacterium | reverse complement strand
TAAAAATATCAGATTTTGGGGAGATATCCGGAGATGTAACACTGCAAGTTACGGCAACGGATAAAGAAAACGGAGACGGACAGGGAACGATTTATTTTATAGTAGATAATGAGGCACCGAACGGCTTATCTATAACCAGTCCGTTGTTGAAAGATAAAGAATACATAAATAATCTGACGGATACAGCAGCAGATATAAAGGAAAACGATATATCATATTACCAAAACGGTAAAATGACATTAAAAGGCTCTGTTTCGGATAATTATAAAATCAGCAAGACAGTTTTAGATTTTTATAAGGCTACAGAAAATACAGCGATTTACTCATTGGAATTGACAACCGATTTGTCTGTGTCAGAAACTGATGAATGGATAGTCAATAAATCAGGTATTCCTGGAAATTTTACGTTAGACATTGACACAACAAAATTTGCTGACGGCAACTATATTTTAAAAACAACAGCTTATGACGCCGCCGGAAACAGCAAAAGCTGGGGAGACAACGGGGCAGGCGATTATTACTTCAAAATATTACAAGATGCCGACAAGCCTAGGTTTACATTTAATTTTGACTTTAATTCAGACGGGGAAGCTTCAACATTCCCGGGAACAATATTAAAAGGTGCTGTAGTAGATGATGACGCAGTAGCAGAAAACGGCGTTAAATATATTGTATGTTTCAATGAACAGTTAGAAGATTCAGTTGTAAAAGAGAGATTTGCGAAGTCTCACGCAACAGTGAAAACAGTAAAAGACATAAAAAGTTTTACAAGACAAGATTGGCAAATAGATGAATTTAAGAACGTGGGAACTTATTATTTATATCTACAGGCAAAGGATATAGGCGGAAAAGAGAGTGAGATATACAGCCGTGCAATAAATGTAACATCAACCGAATCACCGTTTATAAAATCTGTTACATCTGAAGCAGGTGACGGCGGAGAATCTAACGGATATTACAGCGGAAAAACTAAAATCATAGTAAATGCAAACGGCGGAGCGGTAGGATTACAAAATATCGTATTTCGTATAACGTCAAGTACAGTAATAGCGAGTGACGAAATAAAAGCAGATTATGAAGCGGCAGAAAACTTCAGTCTTTTGACGGTTAAAACTGAAGATTTGGGGAAATGGCATAAATATACATTCAGCAATACAGAGGAATCGAGCAAAGAAAATGTAGAACTTTTATTTGATTCGACATTATTTGCCGACGGAAAAACAGAAACAATCAATGTGGAAGTAAAATGTATTAATATGGAGAATGCGACTTCTGTTGTCGTAAAAGACAAAGTAGCCATTGATAATGAAGGCCCTACATTGAAAATTGCCTCTCCTGTAAAGGATGCTTCTGTAAATAAAATCTTTGAAATAAGCGGAAGCTGTAATGACAAAGGAGCCGGAGTAGAAGCTGTTTATGTAAGTTATCAAACAGAACCGACAACGACAATTCCTGCAATCACAAATGATATGATAAATGCTGATCCGACACTCGGCAAATGGTATAAATTGGAAAATGTAGAGGGAATTTCGTGGAACGGAGAGTTTAATTCTGAAATTATTCATAAAGAAGCAAGTGAGTGTGATTATAATTTTACCGTGGCGACTGTAGATATGCTGGGCAATATTACTTTTACACAGCAACCGATAAAAATAAATCAAGACTTAGACCGCCCGATAGTAAGATTGCAAAATCTGTCTTTATCCGGTGACGGTACAATATGGCATAAATCGGCATTTATTTTCGGAACAATTTCTGACGATGACGGCGGTGAACAGCAAGTTTGTATATCAGTCGACGGCGGAACAAGCTGGAGCAATAATTGTTACAGTAACGGTTCGTGGTCTTATGAGTTTGACAGTGACGGCGAGAAAAAACTTGCATTCAAAGTAGTTGACTCTAAAAGAACTATATTTACTTCAGCAAACAGCAGCGGTTTGACAGTACCGAAAATTGTAGATTCAACAGCAAGTAATCAAGCAGCGAGCAAGTTTACGATAAAAGTCGATACGGAATATCCGAGCATGACGGATGTTTACTTTAATGCTGTACCGTCCGTAAATCAGCCGATTGTTCCGTCAGATAAAAATGATATAGATTCGAGTGTATGGTCAAATAATTTTTCAGAAAAGACATTCGGCGGAACAGAAAAAATCATGTGGTTTTTAATCGGGGGTGAAGATGCCAACGGAATAGCCGACGGAAACTTAACATGTACAT
>JAXJQT010000313.1:0-1632 GCA_036311025.1 Spirochaetota bacterium | reverse complement strand
CTTGTAGCCCAGCCGGCGAATGTATAGCCGACACGTGTAAATGCGTTTCTCGTCAGAGCTTGCACCACATCATAAGTAAAACTCTGATTTGCCATTGTTCCGGCAACAGAATTATCATTTACATTTGCATTAAATATTACAGTATAAGTATTAGGCGTCCATTTTGCCGTCAGGTTCAAGTCACCGATTATATTGTATTCTGTCGTTACTTCATTTTCTCCGTTGTACCAGCCTGCAAATGTATATCCGTCAGTTGTTAATACCGGCAACTGTTCTGCTGTCAATTTGTCGCCTTTTTTCAATCCGACAATCTTGCTCGGTGCTGTGTCGTAATCGCTTTTGTATGTCACGGTATATGTTTTTACTGTATAGCTTGCTGTCGTTGTGTCGCTATTCTTCATGCCGTCTTTTGTGGCAAATGCTGTTATAGTTACATTTTTTGTAATTGTGATTGCATTTGTGTATTCGGCTGTCACGCCGTCAATAGTGTAGCTGATTTTAGCTCCCTCAGTTTCGCATGACAATGTTACGCTGTCGTTGTAGTCTACTGGAGTTCCGCTTTCCACACTGAATATTACAGGTAATACTTTGTTTTTTTCTGTCCATACGGCATAAAGTGTAAAGGTTGCTTTATCTTCCGCTGTCAAGTTTTTCACTTTTGCCATATTTGTATAAGCTGCATTACCGCTTGCACTTGTAGCCCAACCGGCGAATGTATAGCCCTCACGTGTGAATGCGTTTTTTGTCAAAGTTTGTTCTACATCATAAGTAAAAGTCTGATTTGCCATTGTTTCGGTAACAGAACTATCATCTACATTTGCATTAAATATTACAGTATAAGTATTAGCTGTCCATTGTGCATAAAGCGTAATATTTCCGGTCGAACCTTTTGCGATTTTTGTTATTTTTTCTCCACTGAAATTTTCATCTTTGTACCATCCGCCGAATGTATAACCGGTTTTAGTTGCAGCTGCTAATGTGATTGTTTCGCTTTCTACATTATAGTTTTTCGGATTGCTTTGGTCATTCGTTCCGCCGTTAAGTTCGTATTTGATTGTGTAACCGTTAGCTTCCCATTTTGCCGTAAGTTCCAAGTTACCGTTTATTGTCTGTCCAGCTGTAACCTTAGTTTCACCATTGTACCAGCCGCCAAATGTGTAGTTTTCCCGCTGAGGTTCTACAGGGAATTCTAAAGATTCGCCGGCAGCTACTTCCAATGTATACACAATTTTATCGCCGTCTTTGAATGTTACGGTATACGGTTGAGTTACAGAGATTGTTTGTGTTAATGTTCCGCCGTTATAATAGAATGTTATTTGTGTATTTTCCGCAGTCAATACCGCACCGTTTGCCGGTTCGCTTGTATACGGCAGATTTATTTCAAAGCCGTCATAAGTTCCCGATACTTGGAAACCGCTTAAATCCAGTTTTTCACCGACTCTGTACGCAGTTTTAGCAGTTTCCAATGATTTTATAGTTATATCTGTGATTTCCGGTTTTTTTATTTCTGAGTTTTGTGCATCTTTTACGTATACATAGAAATTACATTTTACTTTAGTGTCAATCTTGCTTGTAATAGTTACAATCTTTACGCCTGCAGTGCTGAAATCTCCACATGTCACAGTGTAATCT
>JAXJQT010000312.1:0-3421 GCA_036311025.1 Spirochaetota bacterium | reverse complement strand
TTTACGAGGTGTGGGAAGCTGTCACGGAAAGAGAGTATTACCCAACGGAATAGACGACAGACCCCGATTCCGTTTTAGTATAAACATCTAAAATCAAAAATAAAAAAAGAGTACAGACAAAAAACTATTGACTTCATTTTGTGCAAAGGCTAATTTCACACGACTAAAGTTTTATACATAAGGAATGAAGATATGAAACGTCCGTTTATTGCTGTACCGATTGGAGACCCGGCCGGAATAGGACCGGAAATTGTGGTAAAAGCATTGACCTCGCAGGAGATTACCGATATGGCTCGTTGTGTTGTCATAGGTGATTATAATGTTATTGAAAACGCAGTAAAAATTACGAATGTACAGATGAAGCTTTGTATCATAGAAAAGCCGGAAGATTACAAAGACGGATATTTAAACATTATCGCAATCAATAATATTGATTTTTCAAACTTGCGTATAGGTGAAGTCTCCGGCATGTGCGGACATGCGGCGTATGAATATATAGAAAAAAGTATAGATTTGGCAATGCAAAAGCAGGTCGCGGCAGTTGCAACTCCGCCTATAAACAAAGAAAGTCTAAAAGCCGGCGGAATAGAGCATATCGGGCATACGGAAATATTTGCTTCATTGACAAATACGGCAGAACCTTTGACTATGTTTGAAGTACGTGATTTACGTATTTTCTTTCTGACTCGTCATGTATCACTACGCAATGCCTGCGACTTGGTAAAAAAGGAACGTATAGAAGATTATGTAAAACGTTGTGTTGCTGTTCTTGAAAAACTTGGAGTAAAAGACGGTACGATGGCTATTGCCGGACTAAATCCTCATTCCGGTGAGCATGGACTTTTCGGTAATGAAGAAATGAACGAAGTGTATCCGGCTGTAGAAAAATTAAAATCTCTAGGATACAAAGTCGACGGTCCTATAGGGGCAGACTCGGTATTTCACCTGGCATTACAGGGACGTTACAACAGCGTATTGTCGCTTTATCACGACCAGGGGCATATTGCTGCTAAAACACTCGATTTTGAACGGACGATATCTGTTACCGGCGGAATGCCTATTTTGCGTACATCAGTAGACCACGGTACTGCAATGGACATTGCCGGAACAGGCAAAGCAAGTGAAATCAGTATGAAAGAAGCTATAAAAGTAGCTGTCAAATACTGCAAAGCTTATTTATAAGAGTAAGAAAGTATTTGACATAAAACATTAAAAATCGTTATTTACTATATAACTTAAGGAGGGATTTATGCAAAGAAATACATTTATAAGATTAATCTTCTCGTTAATTGTTTCATCTGTTTTGATTGCTGTTTGCAGTATTTTCGGAATCTATTACACACGTTATTATCAGATTCCGAAAAACTTGAGACATTAAAAGAAACAATATCAGCAATTTTCCAGGGCATTTTTTATGCGGCGTATTTCGTGTATATCAAGCGTAAGCGGAATATAACTGTAATACGGAGCAACAGTATTGATTACCACTCCGTTAGATTTTAATGATGCAGCCACATCTTGCAATTTATTTTGATATTCATCTTTTAAGGTGAAAACTCTGTCATTAAACATAAACTTGTCGTTATCAAAGGTAAAACATTTTTGTTCTTGCAAGGCTTTTGCTTTGTAATAAAACACTGTCGATGTAACAAAAGCAATCGCCGCAGTTTCTTCTAACGGGCGAGCTATATTAATTAAATCTTTTAAGTTGCGATTGATTAGCACGGTACAGCCGCCTGTATATCCGGTATACAATGCCGGTAACACGACGCAGTCAGTTTGCGGAATATCGCTTTCATCAAGCAAACGTGGAAAATTGTAATACCAGGCGATTGACTGGGACATTTCTTTATTCGTGCACGGGTGCATTGTAAAATCCTGTAGCTTTATTCCGTTTCCTTTCTTTATTCCGTGATTAGCAAGAAAATCTTGCATATTGGCAGTGTCTGCTTCTATATTGTTAAATAACGCAGCAACTTTTAGTAGGAATTCTTGAGGAGTTGAAAAAAAACAAATTTCATAAAGACCATTACAAGTAAGACTTTGCAAAATTTTTTTGTAGCGTTTGTGATATACAGTCGGCAAATCGAGCGTAAGGACTGTGGAAACGGCATTTTTTATCTGTGTAGTAAGGTGTTTGTGTGAATGCCCGGTTATATTGTCCGCACGACGCAAATCGAAATAACGATTACCGGATTTATCTCTGATATAACATTCTTTAGCTTTATGAAACATTTTGACTCCTTATCGCTGTTATATCATAAAATAATTTAACATTCCTAATAACTTTCAGTAAAAAAAGTTATAAAACAAATGTTGAATGCGTAAACAAATTAAAACGGAGAAGTTCATGCCGAAGGTGAGTGTCATTATTCCTGTTTTTAATACTCAAAATGTCCTTGTTCAATGTCTTGAAAGTATTGTCAGTCAAACATTGCAAGATATTGAAATCATAGTTGTCGATGACGGATCCGAGACAAAACCTAAAGTAAAAGATGTAATCAAGAAATATTTTAAAAAGGATAAACGCATAAAGTATGTGAAGCATTCGATGAATGAAGGACTGACGGAAAGCAGACGTACCGGAATTACGGAAGCCGTAGGTGAATATATATTTTTTGTTGATACTGATGATAAATTAAATCGTAATGATGCATTGGAGATTATGTACGACGTTGCAAATCGTGAAAACGCCGACATAGTTCAATGTCGTGCTTGTATAGATACGGTAGGCGACATGATTGACTCGGCAGAATATTATAAAAAAGCAGTGTCGGCTTATGCGGGAACTCTTTGCGATGATGAGATTTTTAAAAATTGTTATGTTGAGGGGAAACATCCTTGGTATATCTGGGGCAAACTTTTAAAACGAACTGTTTGTACTGCGGCGTTTGATTTTATTCCGGATACTTATTGTGTAATGGCTGAGGATTTTTTGCTTTATTTTTTTATCAGTCGTAATGCAAAGAAATATATAGGTATTGCAGATGAACTTTATTGTTACAGAGTCGGCGGCGGAATAAGTACGGAAGGGAAAATTACTTCGCTTAATACTTGGAAAAATCACTGTTCGCAAGCGTCGGCGTTTACGATTCTTTTCCTTTATAATCAAGAATACGGACTGGATGATGACACTTATAAATTGGTTGTCAAGTTTGCACAGACGGCACTTTTACGTTCTGTAATGCGACTTTCAACTGCCGTATTGCCGCAAATCAGAGAGCAAGCCAAGATTATGCTTTGTGATGCGTGGGGGCAGACGATGGTGGAAAAAGCTTTGGATTATTACCAAAGTCATAAAGAAATTGACAAATAATCAATTATTAAACTACATTCACTTTTTTTAAGAAAAACAAATTTTAAGGAGATAAAAATGGATGTTGCAGAAAAAGCAATTGAATTGCACAACGCCGGCTACAAC
>JAXJQT010000311.1:0-4034 GCA_036311025.1 Spirochaetota bacterium | reverse complement strand
GGTAAATCATTTGTATTTCTTTTTTCAAGATATCGAGACACCGCAATGGAATTATCCAGTTTTTCAAGTACACTTTCGTCCTTGTTTTCATTGTTTTTATTTTCCACATTGCAGGAAACTAAAATTGCAAGCAATAAACAAATATTTATAAACATCATTTTTTTATTCATACATTCCTCCGTTATTTATTTCCTGCACATCGATATACAACAAGACTTTTTTCACCGAAGTCTTTCTTGTACAAATTTTTTATCAGACTTACAAATGTATCGGAATTAATACCCAATTCACATTCTGCATTCAAGACTTGTCCCGGAGACCTTGTAAGTGACGGTTTAAAATCTTTATCCACTTTAAAAGATAATTCCGACTCGATTTTTCCGTTTGCCCTTGCATAAGGAGCTACCTGTGAAGAAAATGTCGCTATATTTATCCCCAAACATGAAAATTCAAATTCTATTCCGATTTGTTGTTGCAAATTTGTTAATTTTGAAGTCGACACATTAAATGCTTCGTTTACATTGATGTCAAAACTGTTGCTCACACCGCATTTTGTCGGAACCGGAACAAACCATTTTCTTTTCAATTCTGCAGATGCTGTCACCGCCCCGACAACTTCCGCTGATAAATCCAACTCCGCATTTATTCCGCCAGTAGAGATTGTTTGTGTCACTATTTGTGTATTGATTTTTAATACAGAATTTTTCTCATTAAAATCCGCCAATTTTATTTTACCGGAATTGTATTCTTTGGTAATTTCTGTTTTCAATCTTGTATTTTGCAAGCCAAGCATAAACTTACTTTCCAGTTTTACCACACCGTTTTTCTTTGTTATCGGGATGTCAATATTTGCATTTACATCCAAGATCGCTTTTAATTCAGTGTTAAAAGACACTTTCCCGATTTTATCTGAATATGATTTGTTTATAGATAAAGTTTTGTCAAATATTTTCCCGCGGCTGTCTTGCGTATCGTTTCCGAGTGAGATTTCAATATCCTGAGACGGAAGTTTGTACAATTCCATAACTTCATAAAAATCCGGCTGCTGTGTATTGATAATCATTTTATTTGCGTATCGATTGATTGATACGACTTTTCTTGCCAGACTTTCGTCCGATGTATCAAAAATAACTATATCACCCAATTGCAAATCTATAAGACTGGCAGGTACAAACTTTCCGTTTTTCTCAATTAAATCTATTCCCTCAACCGAAAGATCTGCAACTCTGGACTCATATATGATTTCAGAATTACTTACAGCTACTGTTTGCGGCAGAAGCACAAACATACTCAAACAAATAAATATTGATACAAAAATTTTATTATTCATGATTTTTTATCCTCCGAAGTGTTTCAGTTTTTTTATCCTTGTGTTTGCATTTTCATCTGTCGAAATTATTTTTGTCACATTATTGTTTTCATCACGTTCGAAAATACTCTCTATCTTTTGATTTTCACCACGTGAAGTTGCAAAACTGACAATCTTTTTATTCACAAGTCCGTCACCACGAGAATATTCGTATGAAAAATAAATTTCTGATTTCTCACCTACGCTTGAAGTTTTGCTGATACTTTGTAACTCGCCGTTGTTGTCGTAATTGTAAGTTCTTGCAGTTACATTTCCTGCCAAATCGATAAATTCGCTTTGTCTTATTTTATTACTCGTATCCAAATAATAAATTTTTTGTCCGAATTCACCATTGATAATAACTTGGAAAAGTTTCTCATATTCATCTGCCGAGTTTGAAGTTTGTGTACATCCGATTTGCAAAAGAAATCCAATCAGACAGAAAAAAAATATTTTACCTTTCATGTTTCCTCCGTTTAAATTATTTATCCCAAAAGGTAATTATTTAATACGAAAAAGTAAAATATTTTAACTAACGATAATGTAAATAACAGAATTGTCGTGAGAGAATAAAAAAGGACTGCTTGTGTTACCAAACAGTCCAACTTGCAAATAAACAGTTTGCATCAAAACCATTGAGGAAAATTCTGATGCACATAAAAGGATTGCCTATTAGACGAACAAATAAGCAAATAATTTCATTTTTTATTTAATTTTCTTCAAAAATAATATTTTTTTTATTTTCGTACTCTTCTGAGATGACAACTGACTTTTCTAATAAATCAGAAGCCGTTTCCAAATCAGCGTCGTTGTAGCAAACGGTAAATATCGGTTCGCCTTTTTCGACTTTATCCCCGACATTTTTCAATACTTCAATTCCGGCATAATGGTCAATAGAGTCTTCTTTTTTTCGCCGTCCGCATCCGATATAAATCGACGCTATACCTACATCGTACGAATTCATTTGCGTAATATAACCGCTTTGCTTTGCACAAATAGTCTTTGTATTCTTATACAAAATTTTAGGAGCCAATATATAATCGACATCACCGCCTTGATGTTCTATATTTTGCAAAAATAGTTTAAACGCTTCACCTGAGGCAACAGCTTTTTTTGCCATTTCGATTCCGGCGTCTATACACGAAGCTTTTTCTGACAAAACTATCATCCAGCCTGCAAGCCTATAAGTCAACTCCATCAATCGTTCATCCCCGTTGCCTTGCAAAGCGGCGGCACTTTCGAGCAATTCGTTATAATTTCCGATTGTTCGCCCCAACGGTTGATTCATATCACTGATTACTACTTTGATTTTCTGACCGGCTGCCTGCGAAGTTCCGACTATATATTTTGCTAACATTCTGGCATTATCAATATCTTTCATAAATGCACCGTTTCCGCATTTTAAGTCAAGAACCAACGCATTGCTTCCCTCGGCAATCTTTTTGGACATAATTGAAGATGTTATCAACGGAATAGATTCTACAGTTCCGGTTACATCACGCAATGCGTACATTTTTTTATCTGCCGGTACAAAGTCGTCCGTCTGCCCCATCATTACAAAACCGTCTTTTGATAATATATCACGTACTTCTTTTTCATTCAAAAAAACTCTGTATCCGGGAACAGACTCGAGTTTGTCCAACGTGCCGCCGGTATGTCCCAATCCTCGTCCGCTCATCATCGGGATTTTACAGCCGCAACTTGCCGCTATCGGTGCCAATAAAAGACTCACTTTGTCTCCCACGCCGCCGGTAGAATGTTTATCAACTTTGATTCCGGGAATATCCGAAAAATCAAAACGCTTTCCGGATGATATCATCGCATTGGTAAGCAACCAAGTTTCTTCGAAATCCAGTCCTCGAAAAAAAGCAGCCATTAAAAAAGCTGCGATTTGATAATCCGGAATTGCTCCGGCTACATAACCGCTAACTAATTCATCAATATCAGCTTTACTTAATTTTTCGCCATTTCTCTTTTTTATAATACAATCAACAGCTCGCATATTTACACCTCCGTATCAATAATTATAAAAAAAACTCCCGTTAAAAAATCGGGAGTTTTATGTTCAAAAGCGTTCTAAGATTCTTCGTCTTCATCTTTGATTTTCTTCATTCCTGCATTAAAAAACAGCATTGCGATTATAAGATTCAATACCGCAACTATGAGTATCGAGAAAAAAAGCTTTAAATGCAAAAAGTCTCGAAAAACCTCTACAATCATGACATTCAACCCCAACCAAAAGAAAAAGAAAAAGAATAATCCTAAAATAATATTCGCAGTGCCGACAAAATATTTTTTTACTCTGCTGACAAAACTATCTGCAATGCTTTGAAAAAAAGTATTCGCACTTTTTTTTACTAAGCCTATTAAAGGATTGTATAAAAAGCCCAGTTTATTTTTTCTTGCCACAGCACTTTCCTGTAAAAGAAAAAATTATTCCAGTAAAGAAACCGATAGCCAAAGAAATTGCAACAGTAAGAAATACATTCTCTTTCAGTTTAGTCTCTGTTTTCGGCAAATAATCATCCTGAATCATTATTTTTAATTCAGTCATTTTTTCTTCTATTTCTTCTCGAACTTGCTTGATAGCATCTTCAAAAAGTTTTTCTTTTTTTTCTTCAGCCATTTTTCACTCCTATGTATGAAATTATTTCTTATCAAAATTTCGGCGTTCTGTATGAACTTC
>JAXJQT010000310.1:0-1428 GCA_036311025.1 Spirochaetota bacterium | reverse complement strand
TTGAAACTGCGAAAAGTATGAAGCTAGAAAATATGTCGATTTCTATGATTTCCCATTTTACCGGACTGACACCGGATGAAATAGAAAAGTTATAGGTAGTTAGCCGGGTAAAACAAAAAAAGCCTACTGTAAAACAGCAGGCTTTTAAAATCTTAAAAAATTAACTTTGTCTTAATGAACGTCGTCTGTCGACTTCGGTCAAGAAACGTTTTCTCAGTCTGATAGATTTCGGTGTGATTTCTACAAGCTCATCGTCATTAATGAACTCGATACAATTTTCCAAGCTTAGGCGTGTGTACGGAGTAAGAATAACGTTTTCGTCACTTCCGGATGCACGTAAGTTTGTAAGTTTTTTTCCTTTTCCCGGATTTACATTCAGGTCGTTTTCACGAGAATGTTCCCCGATAATCTGTCCTTCATAAACTTTTTCCTGTGGACCCATGAAGAAACGACCGCGACTTTGTAAGTTGAACAATGCGTATGCAACAGTTGTACAAGTTTCAGTAGAAATCATCGCACCGTTTTGACGATTTTTGATTTCACCGCAGAATTTATCGTATTCCATAAATACATAGTTCATTACACCCATACCGCGAGTTTCAGTCATAAACTCGGAGCGGAATCCCAAAAGACCACGTGTAGGAATTTTATAAACGATTCTCATCATATCGCCGTCTTGTTCCATTTCCAAAAGAATTCCCTTTCTTTCATTTAATCTTTTGATTACACCGCCGGAAGATTCTTCACTTACATCGATTGTCAGTTCTTCATACGGTTCCATAAGAACGCCGTCAATTTCTTTCATGATAACTTCAGGTCTTGTAACTTGGAATTCATATCCCTCACGACGCATAGTTTCTATCAAAATAGACAAGTGAAGTTCCCCGCGTCCGGAAACTTTATAACCTACAGCAGTAGTCAATTCTTCAACTTTTAATGCAACGTCGTTGAGTGTTTCTTTAAACAATCTGTCACGCAAATGACGGCTTGTAACAAATTTTCCGTCCTGTCCGGCAAAAGGTGAATCGTTAGGAATAAAGTTCATCGAAATTGTCGGCTGGTCTAAGTCGATAAACGGTAACGGTTGCGGATTTTCTACTGATGTTACGGTTTCACCGATTGTAATGTCTTCAATTCCGGCGATTGCAACAATGTCTCCGGCAGATGCACTTTCAGCTTCTACCATTTTATTTGTTTCGTATTGATAAATCTTAGATATTCTTACAGGAGTTCCTGTTTTTTCCGGAGTAGCTACTACTACCGGACCGTTTACTTTCAAAGTACCGCTGCGTAATTTTCCTACGGCAAGTCTTCCCAAGAAAGGTGAGTTACTTAATGTACTTACCAAGAACTGAATAGGTCCGTTTTCGTCACCTTTAGGAGCAGGAATGTAATCTACTATAGTTTCATACAATGCATTCAAGTATT
>JAXJQT010000309.1:0-4381 GCA_036311025.1 Spirochaetota bacterium | reverse complement strand
TATTATTACATCTATCACACAAGACAGTCACGGGTATATATATTTCGGAACATATGTAGGGCTTGTAAAATTTAACGGTTCTAATTTTTCTATCATCAATCGTAATACTTCACTCTCTGTTCCTTTTATTTCTGCACGTGTAATATTTGAAAATCATAAAAAACAATTCTGGATCGGTTCCAACGACTCCGGCGTATCAATAATGAGTGAAGACCGCAAAGTTTGTAATGTCTTGCCGGCATTAATATCGAATTCTATTCGAAGTATAATTGAAACTAAAAAAGGTGAAATGTGGGTCGGTACTACAAATGGAATAACACGCTACAAAAATGAAAAAAAAATTGTCAATATTCCCAATCCCGAAAACAACGGAATTATAGATTCGAACATTGTCCAACTATATTGTGATTCATTCGATCAAATCTGGTGTATTACTTCCTCGGGAAATGTGTATGTATACGATTCTAAAAATAAAATTTTTACTCTATACGCTCCGAGCTTTATCAAAGATAAAAAAGTTTCGGCAATGTTTCAAGATTCAAAAAACAATCTTTGGTTCGGATTGGACAATAACTCTGCCGTAATGGTCAAATCTAAGGATGCTGCCTTACCGACAGACGAGAATGAATACAAAACATACATCGGTAATGACGGACTGATAGGTGGTTGCGATGTCACAAGTTTTATGGAAGACAACAACAACTGTATATGGATAGGAACAGACAGAGGAATATTTATCGTAGACAAAGATGATAAAGTTCATTTTTATACACAAAACAACGGTCTTATACACAACGCCGTAAGTACTATTTATCGTGACAGAGAAAACAACATCTGGATCGGTACAGACCAAGGTGGAGTTCAGAAATTAACAAAATCACGTTTTATGTCTATTCCTACAAAAGATACCGTAAATTGTATTTTGGATGACAAAACAAAACTTTGGATAGGAACAGACAGCGGTTTACTTTGTTACCACAACGAAACATTTGTCGAAAACAATATTACGAAATTATGTAAATCTTTAAGGATTCGCCATTTAGCTTCTACTATCGACGGAAAATTATTGATAAGTACTTACTCTGACTTGGGACAATTAATAATAATAGATGACAACAAAGCAATCTCGTTGAGTGAAGAAAACGGGCTTTTAGTAAACAAAGTTCGTGTAGCTTTGGAACTTTCAAACGGAAACATCGCAATCGGTACGACAAAAGGACTAAATATTTTTAATCCCAATGACAATACGCTTTCTACATACACGACACTAAACGGACTTACAAACGATTTTATCATGAGTCTGTGGGAAGATTCCGACGAAAAACTTTGGATTGGAACTGACGGCGGCGGTATAAATATTATGCAAAATGATGAAATCATCAAAACTATTTCATCAGAAAAAGACGGTCTTGCCGGAGATGTTGTATTCAAAATTTCACAAGACAAAAATGACACATTTTGGATTTGTACCGGTACCGGACTCAGCCGATATGACGGAGAGACTTTTTTTAATTACAACATATCCAACGGTCTGGGTAACGACTCGATTTTTCAAATGTTAGTCGACCAATTTGACAGAGCTTGGCTTATTTCCAACGGTGGAATTTCTTCTGTTCATATGTCGCAACTCGAATCAATGGCGTCAGGAAACAAATCATCACTTGAAATGAGACATTACAACAAAAGTGACGGATTGTTCAATAACGGTGTTACAAGTACATCCCTAAGCACAATCGACAGAAAAGGAAGACTCTGCTTCACAATGGTCGGAGGTGTATCTTTTTACGACCCAAAACAAGTAAATCTCATTACTCCCCCGCCGGCAGTTATAGAAGATATTGATACCGGCAAGGAAATAATTCCTATATCCGAAGAAAAAATCATCATCCCGGCAAATAACAAACGTATTACCATCAATTTTACCGGATTGACTTATATTTCTTTAGACAGAGTTTATTTTAGATATCAACTTGTAGGATTTGACACAAAACCGTCTAAACTCACTACTTTGCGTCATGTTTCATATACAAACTTGAAACCCGGTAAATACACGTTCTATCTCAGAGTTGTAAACAGTGACGGTGTATGGAGTACCAACACGGCTCAATTTTCGTTTATAAAAAAAGCATATTTATATCAAAATCCGCTTTTTATCATTTTTGTAATTCTTATAATTGCATTTTCGATTTATATTTTCTTCCGATTGAAGTTTCGCATTATGGAAATAAAAGAAAAGAAACTTGAAAAAATCATTGCAGAAAAAACACAGGCACTTGAGAATGCAATGCACAATACCGAAAGACTTCTGCTTAATATTTTGCCGGAACCGATTGCCATACGATTGAAACATGACAACGGAATAATTGCAGATTCATTCAAAGATGTTTCGATACTTTTTTCCGATATCATAGGATTTACAAAAATATCAGCACAACACACTCCGGATGTAATAGTCACAGCGTTAAATGATTTATTTTCCAGATTCGACCTCAGAGCATTGGCAATGGGCATAGAAAAAATCAAAACTCTCGGAGATGCATACATCGCCGTATGCGGAATGCCAAAAGAAGATCCGAACCATGCAAACAGACTTTTGGAATTTGCTCGGGGAATGATAAAAGACATAGAAGAATACAACAAAACAGCTACTGTAAAATTTTCAATGCGAATCGGTATTAACTCAGGTGAAGTAACCGCCGGAATCATCGGAAAAACAAAATTTATCTACGATATTTGGGGCGATGCGGTAAATGTAGCCAGCAGAATGGAAAGTTGCGGAATAGCAAATGTGATTACCGTAAGTGAATCTACGTACAATCTGACAAAAGATTCGAACTCTTACAAAGAAGACTTCCTTGAAATAAAAGGAAAAGGCAAAATGCGTATTTTCCGTACCGAATAATAATTAAAAAAATTAAGGAAAAACTATGAATATTTTATCAATAGAAAAACTTACAAAACTCGGCAAAGATGCCCCGCTGTTCAAAAATATTTCATTCGGAATAGACAGCGGTGAAAAAGTAGCATTGATAGGTAAAAACGGTTGCGGTAAAAGTACTTTATT
The DNA here is from genome assembly GCA_036311025.1 of Spirochaetota bacterium. Taxonomy (GTDB): domain Bacteria; phylum Spirochaetota; class GWE2-31-10; order GWE2-31-10; family GWE2-31-10; genus RGIG8597. The sequence goes on along the minus strand of JAXJQT010000309.1, from coordinate 1,317 downwards.
GTCTGTAATTGCAGGAGAAATTCCGGCCGACGAGGGTAAAATCAGTAAAAACAAAGAAGCCGGAGTTGCATTTTTACATCAAAATCCGCCGTACAACCCGGAAAATTCCATCAGAGAACACTTATTTGCCGGTTCGTCACCGAGATTACAGCTGATAAGAGATTACGAATATGCCTGTGAAACCGGAGCAATCGAAAAATTGGATGAGCTGACACGCAAAATGGACGAATGCAGAGGCTGGGAATACGAACAGGAAGTCCGTTCCGTATTACAAGTTTTAGGCATTTCAAATCTTGATATAAAAATGAAAGAACTATCCGGCGGAATGTTAAAAAAAGTCAGTCTGGCACAAGTACTTATAGAAGATTGCAAACTTCTTATACTTGACGAACCGACAAACCACCTTGATATGACGACTATTTCATGGCTGGAAGATTACCTTGTAAAAACAAACAAAGCACTGTTGATGGTAACACACGACAGATATTTTCTCGATAACGTTTGTTCCGCCATTTATGAAATCGATAATCAGACTCTTTATTCATACAAAGGAAACTTCTCGTATTACTTAGAGAAAAAAAGCGAAACTCAACACGCCGCCGAACGTAATGAAGAGCGAATTGAATCTATTTTGCGTAAAGAAATGGAATGGCTCAAACGAGGTCCAAAGGCACGAGGTACAAAAGCAAAAGCTCGGAAAGATGCCATCTACTCTATGATAAACAGAGAAAAATTGCAAAAGGACAAAGGCTTTGAGTTTGCAATAGAAACCCGACGACTCGGCGGCGTGATTCTCGAAGCTGATAATCTTAATAAAAGTTTTAATGATAAAAAATTGCTGGACGGTTTTTCGTATACTTTTAAAAAAGGCGAACGACTGGGAATATTCGGCGGCAACGGAACGGGAAAAACAACGTTCTTAAACCTTTTGACACAAACATTGGAGCCGGACAGCGGAAGTATAAAAAAAGGAATAAATACTCACATCGCATATTACAACCAAGACCCGCCGATGCTTTACAGTGATACAAAAGTCATCGACTACATGAAAGAAGCCGCCGAAGTGATTCATCTTCCGGACGGAACAACGCTTTCTGCCGTGAAGTTTTTGGAGCGTTTCGGTTTTACCTCTAAGCATTTGTATTCACCGTTAAACCAACTTTCAGGTGGGGAAAAGCGTCGTGTTTACCTTGTCAGACTGCTTTTGGAAAATCCCGCCGCCGTCATCAACGGTGTCAAGATTCTGATGCGGGCACTGGGCTTACGCAAAGCAGAAATTGCGGTCGAAGATAACAAGCTTGATGCCATCAATAAACT
>JAXJQT010000308.1:0-2694 GCA_036311025.1 Spirochaetota bacterium | reverse complement strand
TTGTAGATGATAATGATGAAAATCTGAATCTGACGGAAGAAAGAGTTGCTCGGGTCGTTCCCGGCGACATCCAAACCGACAGAGAAGCAGAAAATCTTGAAAAAACGCTTAAAGCATTAAAAGACCGTGCCAGAATTGCAGTAGAAGAACAGGGCGTAAATATTCTTTATATGGCGTTCGGTTTTTTGGAATGGTTTGAAAAAGGTTCGTCGTCAGAACGATTTTTGGCTCCGCTGGTTTTAGTCCCGGTAACGATTTACAAAGAAAATATTTTGTCTGCATATAAGTTGCATCTTCATGAAGATGAGATTTTGTTCAATCCGACACTGCGGTACAAGTTGGAACACGAAATGGGAATTGTGCTGCCGGATTTTGACGAGGATGAAGATATTGAAGCTTATTTTGAAAACTTGCAAAACCATCCGCAAATAACGGAGTTTTCTGTAGTACAAAGGTGCGGTCTGGGGCTTTTTTCTTTTCTCAAGATGAACATGTATTTTGATTTGGAAAAAAATAAAGACCGCATTGCTAGAAATCCGATTCTTTCGGCAATGATTGAAAAAAGACCGTTTGTGTCGCCTGATGTTGCGGATGTGACAGCTGATTATCAGGTAGTCGACACGGATTCAAGCCAACAAGAGGCGTTGCAATATGCCATGCAAGGCAGAAGCTTTATATTGCAAGGACCTCCCGGAACCGGAAAAAGTCAAACTATTACTAATATAATCGCCTCGGCGTTGGCTGTGGGCAAGAAAGTTTTGTTTGTAGCAGAAAAAGCAGCTGCGTTGAATGTGGTTTACAACAGATTAAGCAACGCCGGCTTAGACGAGAGCTGTCTGTTTCTTCACAGTTACAAGGCAAATAAAAAAGAAGTTTTAAAGCAATTAAACAAAACGCTCAATTCTCCAAAAATACGAGTAAACGAACAGGCATATCAAAAACTTAAAGAGTTGGAAGTTTGTACAAATCATCTTGACAACTATGTGCGAGAATTGCATGAAAAAATAAAGCCGTTGGGAATGAGTATTTTTGAAGTAATAGGAAAGTTGCTTACTTTACAAGAGCTTCCCGATATTTCCTTTTCTGTTGCCGGTGTGTTCGGCAAGGAAGCTGACAAGGTAACAAATGACGAGCTTGCGGGAAAATTGCAAATGCTTGAAAAATTGAGAATATCCGGCGGACGTCTGAGTTGCAGTTTTCGCAATAATGTATGGCGTTATGCAAATATAGAGTCGCTTTCTCTTACATTCAGACAGGAACTTGCATCTTTTTACTCAAATACAGCCGAAAAAGTTCGCAACCTTGAAGCTGCCGTTCGTGATTGTACGGCGTACTATGATATCAAGGTTACAAGCGGAGAATGTACCGTCGAGACTGTTTCGGAAATTATTCGCTTGTTGCATATTACTCCCATAGAACAAAAAACGCTTGTGGATTTTACCGTATGGGAAAATGAAAATCTTGATGAAAAAAAAGAGCTGGTCGAAAAAATCAGTCGGAACTTTGCATTACAGTCGACGCTTAACGAGAGATTACATCAAAAGTATGACATGAAAATAAAAAATGTTGATGTCGCACTGCTTAGTGACGGTTTGAATGCGTTGAAAAAATTGCAAGCAAAGCCTTTCGGTGATGATAAGGCGTTTTGGCATATTGAACAAATGAAAGATTATTGCAATCTTTTTGATAAGGTTACACAAAATGCACAAGAGGCGTTGGAAATAGCGAAGGCGTACGGAATGGATACCCTTGAGATTGCAGATTTCAACTTTATAAAGGAAGTTTTTACTTTTTGTGCTCAAAAAATCCAACCGAGTTGGCTTTGTCCTTTGCCTCATTTTACATCGAGCATTGCAAAAATTACCGAGCTGGAATCTCTTTACAATACGGAAGAAAATCTGCGTGGTGAATTGACGGCGTTTTTCAGAGATGAAATATTTGAAATGGAAACAAACGCTTTCGGGCGTGAGTTGCGACAGATAAAAAATAGTTTTACTGCGGTTTTTAGCAAGTCATACAGATTGTTGCGTAAAGCTTTTGTCGACAGTACGAAGCCGGGCGTTTATTTTAAGGCGAGTTTTGAAAATATTACAAAAATGTTTTCTTTGCTTGAATCTTGGCAGGCTTGTAATAAGGAAATAAAAACAAAAGAAGAACTTGCCGGAAAGTTTTTGGGAGAAGAGTTTTATCAGCGTGAGACAGCGTGGGAAGATATCAAAAAAAACGTGGCGGATTTTCAACGTATCAGTACGCAATTTGAATCAAAATATTTCATTTCACTTTACAAGGCGATAACTTTTGACCGTGAAAAGTTTATGAAAGCAGCAAGCTTTTTTACGTTGATTCAGAAGTTTATTCCCTTGACCCAAGAGTTTTGCAAGTCATCATTGGCAAGAGTTACTTATTACGAATTGATGAGTACGGCACAAGAAACAGTCTTACAGTTGAAAAAGTTTATCGTTGCAGCGGAACTGATTAAAGAGTATTCGCAGGCTTCGACTTTTGTACCGGAAGAAATCTTGTCAGATTTGTCGGCTGTAAAAGATTTACAAAAGCTGGAAGAGGAAGCTGCATCACTTGATAAGACATTGAAAACGCAATTGCAAAACTTGTACGAGCAGGACAAAACCGATTGGGAAAAAGTTCGTGAATATTTGGCGTGGTTTGAGAATATTCAAAGTTTTGCGGAACTTG
>JAXJQT010000307.1:0-5916 GCA_036311025.1 Spirochaetota bacterium | reverse complement strand
TTTTCTCCATTTTCAATCTTATCTAACTCACTAAAAAGCTTTTCTGATGACAGAGACGAATCCCTAGTAATCATGAACGGATAGCTAAATTCCTTAGTCAATTCATCATGATAATCTGTCGGATTAAGAATCAAAACCGGCGTGTTTGTATAAAGACTTTCCATTAAAGTCATTCCAAAAGACGTAATAACCAAATCTGCGTCATCAACAAATGATGCTAACGATTTTACGGAAAAAACTGTTTTTACATCAGGATAATCTTTTATCTTCTCACTAAAAAATGGGCCTACTACTGCTGTAATTTCAAAATTTTTACCGCTTAAAATATCTAACACTTTATTAGTTAATCTCGCAGGGTCAGAACCGCCAAAAGTAACCAAAATCTTTTTTATTTTATTTATAGGCTTATTCTTTTTTTTCAAATCAGAATTTAATAACAAATATTCAATTCCGCTGAAATTAAATTTCAAATCAGAATTTAATGACGGAAGCATTTTTATATTACAAAAAGCACCTTGTCCGCCATCGCCCATATCATCGAAACTAAAAACCGGCCCAATTTTTTTGTAAATCATCATATCTTCTTTTGAAGTATCACGAATATCGACAATTACACGGTCAAACGGGCCTTTAGTGCTGACTCTCTTTTCAAGCTCGTTATAAGGAAATAAAGTATATTCTTTCTCTTTTATCAGCTTTTGAGCCTCTACATCGCCTTCTTTTAAAGAAAAAATTATATTAAATTTTGAAGATAATTTTTCAGCCAATAAAAACATTCGCTGTAAATGTCCAAATCCCCAGTATCCGCCTGCTGCTACCACAAAAAGAACATCTCGAGTCTTAGAAAAATCAACCTCATTCCAAAGTTCAACAACGGATTGAATTGTCATATTCATTTTTTTCTCTGTTAATTTCTTCACAAAAAAATTAACACGTTCATAATCTTGCCGCGTATCGACAGAAATTTTTACATCTTCACGCCCAATTTCTTCACTGTGATATTTTGCTGTTACAACTTTAAATTCATTTTCATGACCATAAATATAAGGCGTAACATGTTCAAATTCATACGGCATAGAAGCTTTTTCTAACGCCTTCAGTAATGCCGAACGCTTCACAACTTCTACACCGCTTCCGTACGGAGCAGGAGCAATATGTGCCAAATCCGCTTTTTCTTTTGCAAATGCGTTCAATGTTTCAATTGCAATTTCACTCGATGTCAACGGATTATCACCGGTTGCACGAACAATCGTTTCAACATCAAAAAATAACGCGGCATCAACATAACGTTTTAAAACATTTTGAGCATCTCCGCAGAAAATCTCCCAACCGTTATCTTGTGCTATATATTTTAAAGCCGCCTCGCTTTCCTTTGTCGTAAGAATAACTCTTACATCCGCCGGAACTACGGACAATCTCTCTATTGTATGTTCTATCAATAACTTACCGGCAAGATTTAAAAGAGCCTTACCCGGCATTCTGGAAGAATTCAATCTTACCTGTAAAAAAATTCCAATTCTGTTTGCCATACATAAAAATCCTAAAAATTAAATGTGTAATAATCATCGCACAATTTGCAAAAGTCCGACATTTGCCCCTGTGCATGAGAAATAAAAGCATTTTTTTGTTTATTTATAAGTTCTGTAATTTTCTCTAACTTTGCATTGCCTATTTTTTTATCCGAATAAATACAATAATAAACATCTGCAGCTGAATCTAAATACATATCTCTACGTAAATGATAACATTCAAACCTTTCTAACGGAGACAAATCAACCACTTTCTTATCAGCCAACACATTGCAATATGATGAATATTTCTTTATTAAAAGATTCGATTGTTTATTTTTAATTAAAACTTCTATATCATTTTCAGTTTCTACAGTTCTTACAATCTGAAAATACGCTTTAAATCCAAGCTCTTTTACTTTTTCGTAATTATTGATTGCTGTTTTATAATCACCGTTCGGATGAATCATTCGATAAGTATTCTCATTTTGAGCATCTATTTTAAAAACAAAAGTCACATTATCAAACTCTGAAATTTCAGACAAATTTTCAGGTAAAACATTTGCAAACGTTTCAATAATTACATTAAAACCTTTTTCCGCAAAAACATTGACTACATTTACAAAATCCGGATGAATCATTGGTTCACATTTATTCCCGATAATAACTTTTATTTTTGAATTTATTTCGGAAAATTCTTGAGCGATTTTTTGAATAGTTCCCAAATCCATAAAATCTACTGTTGAAGTATTTTTTGGAAGATAAGTCGCTGAAGTTGCCTCATTGTTTGTAATATCAATAAACAACGAATATATTGTCGAAAATAAATATTGTGAATTCTGTGAAATAAAAAGTACCAAATCATCAAATGAAGCATTAAGACCTAATTTTTCAACTAATGCAGATGTAAAAATCAACTCCCCTGCATCGGAATTCCCGACAGAACATCTTTTAATTCTTAAATCTACAGGTGAAATAAAAGTTTCAACATCAAAAGAATTTATATCTTTTGACAATAATTGAAACAAATAATCCTTACACTCACCTACATCAATTTCAACATTTTTTGAAATCTCTTGAAGTTGTTTCAAGCATGAAACTGACAATATTGTAGGTAAAAGTCCGTCCGGATAGCCTATCGAATAAGTATAATCAGCCATAAAATCTTTATGTCTGGAAAACATATTGTGAATAAAATTTTTATCTAGAAATGGATTCGTCGCATTCATTACCATCACATGGTCTGAATTTTTTACTTCTTTTATCATTGTACTTAAAACGTTATTCACCGACATATCAGATACGATTACATTCTTAAATCTATCTGGGATTTTATCTATATTTCCGTTTTGAAGGACAATTATACGGTCAAAATTTTCATTAATCCATTCAACACTGTTTATAATATCAAGAGAATTAAAATTATTTTCACCGAAAACCGGTAGTTTTTCAAAATTTGATAATGCGTCAAGAAAAAGCGTGTTCATATAATCTCCGTTTTAAAAAAGTTTCGTCATATAAAAAAAATACTAAATGCTTTCTTCTACAATTTATACTCTTGCTTTTTCCTTGAATTTTATGCTACATCATTTTATAATTATGCCATTTAACAGGAGCTTAAAATCATGGACACTACTTTAGTTACATTTAAAATAGGTTTCGAATTTTACGGAATTGATATTATGGAAGTTCAAGAAATCATCTCATTACTTGAGATCACCCCAATTCCAAACAGCCCGTCTTTTGTAGATGGTGTAATCAATTTAAGAGGCGGAATTATTCCTGTAGTAGATTTAGGAAAACGTTTTAATTTCGAAATCCGCGAATTGACAGAAGAAGAAGAACGTTTACGCGGAATTATAATCATAAAAGTAGAAGGAATGATTATCGGAGTAATAATAGATCAAGTAAATCGTGTAATTTCTATAAACAGTGAAGATATTCAACCGCCGCCGCAAGTAATTGCCGGAATCGGTGCAGAATATATACAAGGTGTATCCAAAACCGATGATAATCTTCTTACAATTTTAAATGTGAAAAAATTATTCAGTAAGCAAGAGCTATTACAATTAAGTAATGCTTCAGGAAATTAATAAAATTTTCAACCTCTCTTAAGGATAAAAAATGATAACCGCTCAAACGCCTTCTATTAAAAGAAAAGATTTAGAATATGTACTTGAATCATTAATGAGCGAACATCTTGAATATGGAATCTTTGCTAAAAAATTTGAAGAGAAATTGGCAGAACGTACAGGATGTCGTTACGGATTAAGTGTAAATTCATATTACAGTGCAATTGATATTACTTTTGAAGCTATAAATTTACAAGAAGGCGATGAAGTCATCATTTCATCATTTGCTCCGGTTATATATTTAGATATTTTACTGAGACGAAAAGCCAAACCTGTTATTATCGATATTGAAGAACATTCTTATTTCCCTTCGGTACAACAAGTCGAAAATGCCCTAACCGATAAAACAAAAGCACTTATACTTGTTCACAATTTTGGTTTTGCTATTGATGATACTTTATATAAAGAGTTGGTTCCTTGTTTAATAGAAGATATTACTAAAGTTCCGGGATGTTTTATCGGTTCCAAAAAAGTCGGTTCACAAGCAGATTTCTGCATTGCAGGTTTTCAAAGTTCCGAAATTATTACTACAGGTGAAGGCGGAGCCGTTTTTTCAAACAACAAAAGAAATTATCAGCTTTTGAAAGCAATTACGGGAAGTTCCCACGATGAACTTATTCAAAGTTACAAAATTTCATGTTTAATTCCCGATATAAACGCTGCGATGGGCGTAAGTCAATTGTCCAGCCTAGACCATAGATTAGAACTCAGAAAAGCTATCGGACAAATTTATGAAAATGCCCTAATTAAAGGTAAAGGAAGTTGCTTGATTCCAAAGGAAAATGAAAGTCGTTATTATTCTGATTTTCCGATTCAAGTAAAGTCCCCGTTAAAAGATATTACAGATTTCTTTAAAAGAGCCGGAATCGAAGTTATTCGTCCGTTTGCTAAACCATTACATCAAATAATGGGACTGCCTTTAGAAGATTTTTGTAACACAGAACATTTATATCTTTCTACATTATTGATTCCGATAAATTCTAATTTAATGAAAAAAGATGTAATGCACATTTCAAAAAATCTGTCTGTCATATTTTAATTACAGGAAAACACATAAAATGAAACGTTTTGCAATTGTTGGTTTTAAAGAAAAACCCGGAATAAATAATTTTTTATCAATCATAAATGAATTGAAAAAGAAAATGAATTTTGATTTTGATTTATTTCTTTATAACAGATTGGAATTTGAATTGTATGATGTATTGAATGTTCCGGTTGATTTTTCTGCATATTCAGGAGCAATCGCAATCGGCGGTGACGGTACATTTTTGTATTGTTCCAGAGTTTTTGCCGGAACCGGAATTCCTGTATTCGGCGTAAATATGGGAAATATCGGTTTCAATATGAGAATCGAACCGCATGACTTTGAATTTTATTTGGATCAATTTTTAAATGACAACTGTACATATGAACATTTGGATGCTTTGGATGTAGAAATAGACGGACAAGACAAAGTTTATACTGTCGTAAATGAAGGTGTTATATCACATGCCGGAATATCAAGAATTTTAGATTTAAAAGTTTCATCTTGCGGTCATTTGATTTATGATTTTAGCGGAGACGGAATGATTGTCAGTACGGCCACTGGTTCTACAGCTTACAATTTAAGTGCCGGCGGTCCGATTTTGCATCCGTCATTACACGCTATTTCATTAGCTCCGATTTGTCCACATACATTGACAATTCGTCCGTATATCATCCCGATAGAAAAAGATGTTTCTATAAATTTCGGAAATTCATTTGTTCCTGTACAAGTCACATTAGACGGTCAAAAAACAATTCAACTGAATCAATGCAGACAAATCTCTTTTACTAAGTCTCAAAAAAGTATAACGATTGTTAAAACAAAAAAGATTTTCTCTGAAATTTTAAAAGAGAAACTTGGATGGAGCGTTTAAATGATTACAGATTTATCAATCCGCAATTTTGCATTAATCGAAAATAGTGAACTCACCTTCTCGCCCGGTTTAAATATTCTTTCCGGAGAAACCGGAGCCGGAAAATCTATATTAATAGAAGCTTTATCTGTATTACTGGGAAATAGAGCCAGTCTGGAACAAATCAGAACCGGAATGAATGAAGCTTCTGTAACAGCAACAATCACTTTAGATAACAATCAAGACATATACAATTTTCTGGAAAATCAAAACATCACAATCGAAAATGATGAATTGATACTGCGACGCCATTTATTAAGCAGCGGAAAATCCCGTTCTTTTATAAACGGCACACAAGTTACAAGTAAAGAACTTTCTTTTATCGCTTCAATATTATTT
>JAXJQT010000306.1:0-1992 GCA_036311025.1 Spirochaetota bacterium | reverse complement strand
GGACTTAAGTCTTGCATGGGAACCTAGCCTTATAGGCTAAGTGCAAACCACCCGTTTGACGGGTGGTTATGATTTAAAGTTTTCTTCTATGTACTTCAAATACGGCTTTGAGTTGACTTTATTGCGGTTGTTCTTGTACCAATCATATGAAAGTTTCAGCCCGGTTTGCATATCGATAAGCTTTTCTTTGTCTAATATTCTCATCATTGCGGTTACATCAAGTTCGTATTGATAATCATGAAAAGGGAAAAAACTTCGCTGTGAGTGCAAAGTTGTGTCGACATCGTAAAAAATCGGCTTGTTGTCATTTACGGCTTTGTAGCAAAGTACTACCCAGTCTTTTATATGGATAGAAGCGGGATTCCCGACATTTAAAATATGTGAATCGGGATGTTTTTCTATTATCGTTTGTATAATGTGGCAGAGGTTTTCGATATGAAAAAAATGTAATCTTGTCGTGGAACTTTTCGGCAAGTAAAAAGGTAGATTTCTCTCGGCACATTCGAAAACAAACGCTTCTCGGTAGAGGTTGTTCATTTGTCCGTAAAGATACGGCGGACGTAAAATATATGCATTCGGATAATAATCAAGCAGTTTATTTTCCGCTGCGATTTTGTTTGTACCGTAATCGCCCCATATTTTATTTATACCTACGGTTGTATTTTCTCCAAAAGGTTGCAGGGCATTTTCCGGATAAACGGCACTGGAGCTGATTAAAATATAACAACTCGGTCGCTTATTTATTGCCAGACAAAGTTTTTCCACGTCATCGGCTGTGTAAGCAGTGACATCGATAACAGCGTCAAAGTTTATTCCGGAAAGTGTATTTTGTAATGCGGTAAAATCATGTCGGTCACAGTTTAATAATGTCACACCGCTTGATTGCACCGAAGAATTGCGATTGAGTACAAAAACGTCGTGTCCTTTTGCAACAAAATATTCAGCACAAAAGCGACTGACAAAAACGGTTCCGCCGGTAATTAAAATATTCATGTCGGCATTATATCACAAAATATATTTTAAAGCCACCTTGTAACTTTTGAGTTATGAATATTCAAATACAGGTTAAAAAAAATGAAGATACGGAAAAATGTTTTTATATTAGTAAATATTAAAACGGAGGTACTTCATGTTAAACAGAAAGTTGATAACGTTATTGAATGAACAGTTGAACAAAGAGTTGTATTCGGCATATTTGTATTTGGATTTTGCAAATGTTTACGAGACAAAGGGGCTTTCGGGATTTGCAAATTGGCACAAGATTCAGGCTCGTGAGGAACAAGACCACGGGATGATTATTTATCGATATTTGCATGATAATAACGCACAGGTGAAATTGACGGCGATAGAGGCTCCGGATGTGAAAAGAGCTTATATGGATGACAGCGAACTTATAAATGCGGATGTTTTGCAAAATTTATTGAAAGCTGCCTTAAAACATGAAGAGTATATCAGTTCATTGGTTGATAATATTTACAGTGTAGCCCAAGAATTGAAAGATTATAAAACGATGTTGTTTCTTGATTGGTTTGTAAAAGAACAGGCAGAGGAGGAAGGTAATTTTCACAATCTGATAGTCAAGACTCAGTTGTATGTAACAGATATGAACGGACTTTATATGCTGGACAAAGAACTTGCCGGCAGAGTTTACGGGCAATCTTAAATATGAGATAAAAGATAGTTTTATCATTTTTTATACCCTTGCACGCTTGTAGAAATACGGCGTGCTTTTTTTTTCAAAATCTTTGTGTGTTTCAGGAATCTCATCAAAGTTTAAAGAAGAATGTTTTCACGGCATAAAAAGTGCTATCTATGCACACCTAAAACGGTTGTATTAATATTGGCTGTGAAAAAATTATTATAAGGAGATTTCATGTTAAAAAAATTAAAAGTACTAGCTTTTTTATTTTCGATTTTGAGCTTGGTATTTGCCTGTACGACGACTACAGAAACTACAAATACGGTTCAAAATCCTGCCGGTTCGTCATTTCG
>JAXJQT010000305.1:0-6988 GCA_036311025.1 Spirochaetota bacterium | reverse complement strand
TATCAGAAGAAGAAATTGCAAAGTTAATTTATCCGTGCGGTTTTTATAAAACAAAAGCCACACGCATGAAAGAAATATGCAAAATCATTATTGAAAATAATAACGGAAACATTCCGGATGAAATTGATGAATTGATAAAACTTCCCGGCGTAGGACGAAAAACTGCTAACCTTGTTGTAATACTCGGTTTTAATAAACCGGGAATCTGTGTAGACACACACGTTCACAGAATTTCCAATCGTATCGGCTGGGTACAAACAAAAACACCGGAGGAAACAGAGTTTGCTCTCAGAAAGCTTTTGCCTTTAGAATATTGGCGTACAATAAATGATTATCTTGTAAGCTATGGACAAACAGTTTGTACACCGATGTCACCGCATTGTTCTATTTGTAAGTTAAACAATGTTTGTCAAAAAAACGGTGTTGAAAAAAGCAGATAATTTCTTTAATAACCGAAACTTATAAAATTGAAATATATAATTAAATAACGGAGTAAAAAATGATTACGATAAACAAACACGAAATATCAGAAAAAGAATTTAGCATGGCATGCAACGATTTTTGTGCAAGATTAAATATTCAAAAATTAAATAAAGCACAATTTGAAGCAATTTTAAATCAGCTTATTGATGCTAGATTGATGATTGAACAAGCAAAAGTTGAAGATATAAAAATTACAGATACCGAAATAGAAAATATTTTGACAAAAATAAAAGCTAATTTCAAATCTCCTGAACATTTCATTGATGTACTGAAAAAAGAAGGAGATACAGAACAAACATTGCGTGAAAAGATAGCAGATGATTTATTGTTAAAATCTTATATAGACGCTCATTTCGGAAAAGTAACAGAAGAAGACGAAGCTCAGATAAAAAAATACTATGAGGAAAACAAAAATCTTTTTAAAAAAGATGTTCAAGTGGAAGCCTCACACATTTTATTTGATACAAAAGATTCAGAAAAGGCAAAAGAAGTTCATGAAGAAATTCTTAACGGACTGGATTTCGCAGAAGCGGCAAAAAAATATTCAAAATGTCCAAGCTCTGAAAACGGCGGTAACTTAGGATACTTCGGGAAAGGTCAGATGGTACCGGAATTTGAAAAAGCAGCTTTTTCTGCTCCTCTGGGAGTTGTTACGCAACCTGTAAAAAGCCAGTTCGGTTATCATTTAATTCTAGTCACTGATAAAACTGATTCTAAAATACCTGATTTTGAAGAAATCAAAGCCGGACTGACAGAACATTTCCGTCAATCAAAAATTACATATGAAATGGGAAGAGTCTGCGAAGAACTCAGAAAAAACTTTGATGTAAAAATTGACGAAGAAATTTTGGAAAGAAAACGTAAGGATTTTATTGCTGCAGAAAAAGATGCTTAATTTCTTTGAATGATTAATTTTTATTATTTAGATTATCGAAAAAAGAAAGATGTGAATACCAAAGATAAACTTCATGTCTTTCTTTTTTTTATAACGTCATCTAAAGGATTTTGTGAATATGCGTCATAATATTTTATTATTTTTAACCTTTTTATTTTTTCCGATTATCGTCATTGCCCAAACTTTTGCTCCGAAATTAGATAAGAAAGATATTGTATTTGAAAAAAGTGATACCGGTTATGACTTGTACATCAAAAAACTAAAAGAAGTGAATTCAATACTGCTTACCGAAAGTCAACGATTCGCAGATCCTAAAATAAATAATTATGGCTTAAGAACTGAAGTTCATTACGAAGCGAATTCTGATGAAATCAGGGTCTTAGACGGCAAAATCTTACATACAAAATATGATGCTTTCTTTCTGGTTGATTCTACCCCGCAACGCCATCCGGTTCTGGGAGAAGCTTTTCATTTCTTTTTACCTGAAAAAGTCATTTATGGATACAAATGGTCATATGAAGGTGAAATAATAATTCAACCGGGAACAAGAATTAATGCAAGAATGTTTGAAAAACCATATTCTGATTATACAGGAGCTTTTTTAGATCAATGGATAACTCTGGAACTTCCTACTTCTATTGCAACACATCGAAATGAATTGATTAAATACGCATCACGAGTTGCAAACGGAAAAACTCGTATTGTTCAAAGAGATGAAAATCTCGCAGATTTACTAAACCGTTTCGTTACTTCTAATGTTTCTGTATCACCTAAAAATGATGTCGTATTTATCATTGATACAACTATTTCTATGAAAGAAGAATTTCCTATCTTCATTGAGATTTATCCAAACCTCATAAAATCATTACAGAAAAAAGTAAAAAACTTACGTATTGGTTTTATCTTCTTCAGAGACTACGGCGAAGAATATATTACAAAAATAGAACCTCTGACTGACGATTTTGATAAATTGGAACAAATTTTGCGTGAAACAACAATCAAAGGCGGACAAGATATTCCGGAAGCGTTGAATGAAGCTATTTACGACTTAGAAAAAATGGATTTCAAAGCAGACAAACGTACGGCTTTTATTTTAACAGATGCCTCTGCACATTCTATTCCTAAAGGAAAAATAACAGAAGAAATGGCAAAAGATAAAATAAAAGAACTTGATGTGAAAACTAATATAATCTGTCTTCCTTATCGTTGATAATTTGATTAGGGTAAAAAAATGATAACAAAAGATAAAAAAGAAGAAATATTCGGCAAAGCTATCGGACAGCTGATTCATGATATTCGCAATCCTTTAAATATTGTCATTGGTTTTTCTTCCATTCTTCAAATTGATGAGACTATCAATGATGAAATAAGATTGTATATTCAAAATATTTTATATTCAAGCTTTAAAATAGAAGAGCTTCTTTCAAATATTGATAACTACTTTTCAGATGATGATGATTGTTTATCAATAGAAAGATTTTCTGTTTTGGATGAATGGAATCGTTTTTTAAAACAGCAAGCAAATGATATTAATGATAAAGAAATCAGAATTATTACGCAAATAGATGAAAATCTTAAAATTGATTTTGTTAAAGAAAAATTTTCATATTTACTCTGTAGCCTTTTTAATTTTTCTTTGAAAGGTATGAAAAAAACGACCAATAACGAAATTATTATCAGAGCAGAGAAAAAAGAACAAAATATCATCTTTTATTATAGCGATTCGACAAGCCCTACTTTCATAGAAAGTAATTATTTCTCTTATAAAGAAGTTGAAAGTTGTAAACGCGGGCTATTTCCTTTATTTATCGAAAAAATAGTAGAAGATGCAAACGGCAATGTAAATTATTTTTTCGGCAGAAAATGGCATGATTTAACAATAGATTTCTTTTCTAAAAAAACTGATCACGGATTTATTTTTAGCTTGCCTCAAAGTTAATTCATTGAATCTAACGGAAGCAATACATAAAACCTACTTCCGTTATGAGAACGACGATTCTCCGCCCAAATAAAGCCTTTATGCTCTTTTACGATTCCTTTGCATAGTGACAACCCTATTCCCGGACCGCATCCTAAAAAATCATCATTAGACGTGTGGTGTCTGTCAATATCAGATAATTCAACAAATTTTTCAAAAATGGCATTTAGTTGGTTTTCCGGTATACCAATTCCGTTGTCCTCAAATATGATTTCAATATAATCATTAGGAGAAAGATCATACTTTTTAAAAATATAGCGTGACGGATAATTTAAATAGATAGAGATTTTCCCTCCGTCATTTGTATATTTTGTCGCATTTTCTAACAACGCAAAAAATACCTGCTCTATTTTTGCTTCATCGCAAAATACATTAGGAATCTCACCGTCACATATCAACTCACATTGCAACTTTCTTTTTTCCAAAATAAGATAAAAATCTTCAATCAATCCGGAAATCAATGAATAAAAATTAACTTCTTCATAGCAAAGATAAGTTTCATTTTGTTCTAATAAATTTAGAGTAAACAAATTATTTAAAAGACATTCAAGTCTTTTAGAATTCTTAAAAATGATATTAAAAATTCTATTTTCACGTTCTGATATATTTTCAGCATTTGCTAAAAGAAAACTCGAATATCCTACTATCGGAGACAACGGAGTTCTAAGCTCATGAGATACAAGTGTTATAAAACGAGATTTCATTCTATCCAGTTCTCTAAGCTCAAGATTTGCACGCTTTAATTCTCGAAGTTGCTCTTCCAAATGGCAAACTGTAGCTTGATTATTCAGAGTCAAAGCTTCAATAATACGCTCAGTGTTGCTAATCTTATCCTTTTTTCCATTAATATATTCAGATATTAATGAAGGGAAAATCAAAGGATTAAATGGTTTATTAATAAAGCCATCACAACCGGAAACTAATGCTCTTTCTTTTGCACGATCTATTTTGTTCGCTGTAAGTGCCACAAGCGGAAGATTTGGTTTTAACATTTTTAATCTGGTTGCAGTTTCATAACCATTTAGACCGGCCATATTTATATCTAGCAATATCAAATCAAAAGTTTGTTTTTTTACCAAATCCAAACCTTTAAGACTATCTTCTGCTTGTATCAATTTAAAATTAGTATTTTTGAGAAGTCTTTTAATAAGCTGAAAATTGCTCTCATCATCTTCTATATATAGAATTTTCTTTTCATTTTTATTCATTTACTGATTCTTCCGTTCTGATAAAAAATCAATTGCAGTTTTATTAGCAAAATTACCTAATTCTTTCAAATCTTGAAGACATGAATTCTTTAAATAATAAAGTATGACTCCTGCCATAAAAGAATCTCCTGCTCCAATTGATTTAATATTTTCCAAGATTTTATCTTGTTTTACAAAGCAAGAATCAGACCTTGAGAATAAAAAAGCTCCGTTTTTTCCATAAGTGACAATACCGATTTTGTTATTAAAATCAGATAATATTTTGTCCATTACAAACATTTTTTCATCAGTTCCATATAGAAAATAAAAATCCTCATCGGAACCTTTTATGATTTCAGCTTTTTCCATTAATGCAAATATTCGTACTTTTTCTGATTCTGTAGGATTTTTTCGCAGATTAATATAATAACTAATCGGAATTCTATTTTTTGTCATCACTTTGCAAATTTTCATAACCGTAGAAAATGAGTTTTCTGAAAATGCAAAAGATGAACCTATATGAAATAAAGAATATTTCTCATTTAATAATTTCTCATCTGAAAATAAAAAAGTTTTTTTGTCTTTATAAAAAGAATAATGTGGCTTCCCACCTGAATCATATTCAGAAAACGCTACGGATGTTCGAAAATTCTCGTCTTGTATGATAGAATTTTTTGAAATCCCCAACTGCTCTATTTGATTTAACAGAATCTTACCGGTTAAATCATTTCCCACACGTGAAATAAAAGAAACTTCAACTTCGTTTTTACGTAATACAGAAGCTACATTGAATACAGAACCACCTGCCGACGGAACAAAAACGCCGGCCTCATAGACTAAATCAAGAGTGAAATCTCCTATTAACAAAACAGGTTGCACTGTATTAAAATCCTAAAATTATACCAATATCAAATTTATAAGTAAATTCAGTATTAGCATTGCTTGTATCCGGAAGAGTTGTAGCCCACATAAAAGTATGCTTCATTTCCAGTCCCAATATTCCACGATTAAAATGGAACAAATCTGCATAAATATTAAAATCTAAAGTATCTCCGGCAAATAAAACAGTATCTATAAAACCGGTTCGCAAATCTGTACCACCTTTGGCATCATCACCTGTAAGCGGATTTCCTTGCTCATCATACAGATTCAAGTTATAGTAAAAATGCTCATTCATATAAAACGGCAATACAACATCTCGGTCTGTCCCTAAACGATAATGCTGATAATGTAATTGCATTTTTAATAAACGATCTGGCTTTTTGTTTTCTTTTAATGACTCATAATAACGATCAGTTATATAATCAGCTCTGGAATCTTTCACATTATATAAATCATTTCGCCAACCTATTGCTATATCAAAACTATCTGAATTAGAACCATATTTATAACCGATAAAATTACCGATACGATTTATTCTGCGACTCATTTCCTCTGTATATTCAATATAATCTGGATATTTCAAAGATCCATCTTCATTTTTCACTAATGCATAATTTGACGGATAATATTTATAAGGATATTCTTCTCGCACGTATTCATAATTATAATTACTCTCTCTGGAAAAACAATAACGAGAAACAGTTGCAATTTCAAAATTTAGATATAGATTTTTTATTATGTTACTTACTTTACGTGGTAACGGTAAATATTTATCAAACAAATATCCACGCAACTCTCCGCCAAGCATAAATGCAATTCGATCCGGATGATCTGGTTGTTGAAATTTTAAATATTCACCATTGGCATCATCTATCATCATTTCTCCGTAAACACGCCATCCATCAAAGCCTACACTAAAATCTAAACCGATTTTTATATCATTCGCACCAAGATTACTCGAACTTCCGCTTTTATCTTCAACTTCCGAAGCTATCATACCTGATGCAAAATATAGAAAAAACGGATTTATAAAATAAGGATTTAAATTCTCACCAAGAAAATAAACTGATTCTTGTAATCCAAAACGAATCCACGGTGCCGGACGAATATTAATTTTATGCATATACAGGGTCTTTCCGTATTTAGCTTGATACATTGACTCTACAGAACCGTAGTCGTCCTTATGCAACTTTATAGAATCATATATATAATCCCATTCATAAGTTGCATCACCAGTATACCAAGGACCTTGATGAATACGAACAAAACTCATAATCACTTGAAAATCAAAAAATTTCGTAATTGCAAGATTGGATTTATAACCAAGAAAAGCACCGGAATAGTCATCCAGCATTAAATTATTATATATACCTGTAGAAGAAACCATATTTTGATAACCAAGCTTAAAATCAAACCAGCGACTTTCAAAACCAAAATTTGTTTCTCCCCACCAAGGAATTGTTCCGTTCCACCATTGTGCAGCATCTCCGCCGGTTTCACGTACAGAAATATTACTCATAGTCATTTCACCGTTAAAGAAAAAACCTTTAAGCTCTTCCGGTG
>JAXJQT010000304.1:0-9124 GCA_036311025.1 Spirochaetota bacterium | reverse complement strand
GTATTGTATCATTGTTATGTCTTTATAATGTTTTAAAATGTTCGTTGCTTTGCTCATGACTTTTAAACCTCGATAATTAATATGCACCTCTTTCACGGCGATTGTTTACGTAGAAATAATAATTCTTTTGCAGCTCGGTTCCGTATTTATATTTTTTCAAATCACTGCCTAAAGCGGCTTGAAGTTTTGCAAAAGAATCTTCAGTTTCACTATTGTAGTGTCCGGTTAATTTTCCGTCTTCTACTAATACAAAGTAATTATTTAAAAAAACAATTAAGGCATTTATTACCGGTATAGAACCGACTTGCGTTTGGTCGTACATATAAGATATGGTATTCGGGAAAATCCTTTTATAGCTTTTAAAAAGTTTGTCTTCATTTACGCCGAGAGTTTTTTTGAAGCCGTTAAGTACTGTCGACAGAACTAAATTGTTTTCCATAAAGTCGTAACCGGCAATATCAAATACTGTATCGAGAAAAAAGTTTTTGTCGGAAAAATGAGTATGCAGAATTTCTATCCCCAAAGCTACATTGTGGTTTGAGTAATAACTTTTCGAAATGATGATGTAGTTAATCAATCGTGCCGCTTCTTTTTCGCAATCAGAAAAATCTTTTTCACGCATTTTCAAAAGAATTTCTTTATCTGCTCGTTCAAGGTCTTGAATTTTATTTGATTCAACCAAAGACTTACGCATAAAACGCATACTTTGAATCCATAAAGATGCATTTGTCTCTTCATTGTTATCTGCTGCTAAAACAATAGTACAAAAAGATAATATAAGCATAACTATGTATAGTTTTTTCATTGTTGTTCCCCGAAGTTAGTCAGAATATTTTAAATATATAAAATATACATCTGCTCAATCGGCATGTTCATGTAAAAAAAATTAATTTGTGAATAAAATTCATTTTGATTAAGCGATACAACTTCTTTGTTCGAAAATAAACTTGCTAACAATTAAAAATTGTGTTAGTTTGCCAACGGTTTTTTTCGGTGCCAACCAGCCGTAAAAGCTGTGTGAAATTCCGGTAATCCCGTTACATTTTATTGGATTTTCAAAAATAACAGGAGTTAAAATGAATCACTTTAAAACTTACAATGTTACAAAAAAAGATATTCAGAAAAAATGGTATCTTATCGATGCTGCTGGCGTTTCTATGGGACGTGTTGCTGAAAGAGCAGCTTATATTTTAAGAGGAAAACACAAAGCTATCTATACACCGCACCTTGATACTGGTGATAACGTAATTATTATCAATGCAGAAAAAGCTGTAATGACAGGAAACAAAGGTTCTGATAAAATGTATTACAGACACTCTGGATATCCGGGCGGACTTACAGAAAATTCTTATGACAAAGTTATGGAAAAGAAACCTACTTACCCTATGGAACAAGCTATTAAAGGTATGCTTCCACATGGACCTTTGGGACGTGAATTATTCAGAAACGTAAGAGTTTATGCAGGTGCTGATTATAAACAAGTTTCTCAGAACCCTGAAAAATTGGAAATCAAATAATTAAGGAGACATGAATGGGTATTGCAAAAAAAATTGGAAATAAATATTTTGCTACAGGTAGAAGAAAAACTTCAGTTGCCAGAGCTGTAGTAGTAAAAGGTAAGGGAGATATTAAAGTAAACGGAAAAACTCTTGCAGAATTTTTCCCTGTCGGAACTTACGACATGATTGTAAAACAACCTTTAGTTGTAACAAATAGTTTGGAACAGTATGATATTTCTATAAATGTTTACGGTGGTGGATTGAGCGGACAAGCCGGTGCTATTCGTCATGCTATTGCAAGAGCATTAGATTTGATTGACAGTACAAACAATCACAAACCATTGAAGAGTTTAAAACTTTTAACTCGTGACCCAAGAATGGTAGAAAGAAAGAAATTCGGTCAGAAAAAAGCAAGAAAGAGATTCCAGTTCTCAAAGAGATAATTTGCTTTTCTTTATTATACAAAAAAACGGCTGTTCTGTTTCGGAACGCCGTTTTTTTATGTCTTAATGAGTTGTGGAATTCTTTTATTTACCTACATAGATTAATTTTCCTTCTTTGATGTATGCATCAACACATTCTCTCGGCGATGATAAATGCCTTCTGTAATCTCATCCGCCGTCAATATCAGCCATTCTTATATTATCTTCATAAGTTAATGTCTGTTTATAGTAAGCGGATTATAGTATTTATCTTTTAGCTTTTCTTTGGGAACTTTCCAGTCTCTTATTTCTTTTTTTGTTAAAGGTTACCCATCTAATCAATTCCTTATTTAGCAAATGACAGTTAGTTTTATTTTCAAATTAAGTATGACAGAATGAATTCTTTTTGTCAGTTGTTTATTAACAAAGAATATAGGAGAGAAATAAAAAAAGCCATATACATTTTTTGTATATGGCTTTTTGAAACTCACAAACAAGTGTGTGAAAGTTTATCTTGCATATTCTATAAATCTGGTTTCTCTTATCGCAGTAACTTTTATTTTACCAGGATAACGAAGCTCAGCTTCAATTTTCTTTGCAATTTCTTTCGCAATTTCTGCTGCGGTTTTTTCATCAGTTTTTAAGTTGTTTAAAACAACTCTGACTTCACGTCCTGCTTGGATTGCATAAGCTTTTTCAACACCTTCAAAACTTTCTGCCAATTTTTCCAAACTTTCCAGACGCTTGATATAACCTTCAATACTTTCTCGTCTTGCTCCGGGACGGCTGGCACTTATTGCATCTGCAATCTGTACTATAACCGACTCCATACAAGTAGGCTCTACGTCACCATGGTGACTCAAAATAGCATTAAGAACTTTTTCGGACTCACCGAATTTCTTTGCCATTTCATAACCAGCTTCCGTATGACTACTTTCTCCATCCGTTGTGGCACCTTTTCCAATATCATGAAGCAACCCGGCTCTTTTTGCCAAAGCTACATCACATCCTAATTCTGCTGCTAAAATACCGGCAATCTTAGCAACTTCAATGGAATGATAAAGAACATTTTGTCCGTAACTAGAACGATAATAAAGTCGTCCCAACGCAACCATTCCGTCTAAAGGTAAACCGTGAATGCCTAACGACATTGTTGTTTTTTCACCTTCATCAAAAATAGTTTCATTAACTTCATTGATAACCTTGTTGACAACTTCTTCAATTCTTGTCGGATGAATTCGTCCGTCAGCAACAAGTCTGCTAAGAGCAATTTTTGCAATTTCACGTCTTACAGGGTCAAAGCAAGAAATTACTACTGCTTCCGGAGTATCATCTATGATGACATCCACGCCTATAAGAGTTTCTAATGCACGAATGTTTCTACCTTCTCTTCCTATGATTCTACCTTTCATTTCATCATTTGGAAGAGAAACGCTTGCTACAGTGACCTCAGAAGTTACTTCTGAAGAAACACGCTGCATTGTAGTTAAAAGAACTTCTCTTGCTTTTTTAGTTGCAGTTCGATTTGCTTCCTCTTCTATCTTAGTGATAAGATGATGTGCATCTTCTTTTGCTTTACCTTCTAATTCTTTCATAAGAATTTCTTTAGCTTGCTCAGAAGACATTCCTGCTAACTTTTCAAGATTTTGATGCCAAGTTTCTATTAATTTAGAAACTTCATTTGTTTTGGCCTCACATTCTTTTTCTTTTACTCCGACATCGAGAACCTTTTTTTCAAGATCTTCGAGTTTTCTTTCCAGCTGCTCCTCTTTTTGAGTTACTCTACGTTCGTATTTTTGTAACTCCGCTCTCCGCTCTCTTGTTTCTCGCTCAAAACTGTTTCGTTCTTGAATCATAGAATTCTTTGATTCCAGCAGAAGTTCTTTTTTCTTAGATTCCGCCTCCAATTCTGATTCTCGCAAAATAATTTTGGCTCTGTTTTCTGCAGAGTTAAGGTCAACCTTACCAATTATCATTCTAATAACAAAACCGGTTAGTCCGCCAATAAGGATGGAAACAAGACCGACTATAACATAACCCATAATCTTGCCCTCCATTCATATTTTGTGCATACTAGAAAAAACATTGTGAATTGTCAAGTTTCATTTACATTTATGTATAAAAATAATCACAAATCAAATAGCTCTTGTTAATTATTGATTTTAACGGCGTATATCAATGCGATAATTGATTATTAAAGGGTTTTAGATATGCCGTTTGCTAAAGAAAATGAGTACAAACGGCATATTTTTTAGACGAGATAATTTTTATTTATTTATTTTTTTTACTTTTTGGCTTTTCTTCGTTGATGTTTGGAAGATTTTTTGGTTTGTAGAAATACTTTATAAATACAGCTAATAAAATTCCGGTGGCGAACATCAATATGGAAAGGATTTGACCCATCGAGAATATTCCGGCTACAGTTCCGATATATTTACCTGATGAAAAATCGGCAAATTGGTAATCCGGTTGTCTGAAAAATTCAACGATAAAACGAGCGATGGCATAACCGCATATATAAAATGTTCCCTGATAGCCTTGTAACGGTTTGTATTTTCTCGTGATAAACCACATTACGAGAAATAATAGAATCCCTTCTAAAAATATTTCATAAATTTGTGACGGATGACGCGGAAGATTTATTGCTGTGACAACGGAATTATTTAACATCATTTTTCCTACAAGACCGTTTATTGTATCACCGGTTGCAGTTGTGATAATTCCCGTAACTTCATTTACTTGCCATTGTAATTTTTCCAAAACTTTTTGTACGTCCGGTAAGCTCAAAGGCAGTTTTTCGGCATCAGGGAAAATCATTCCTACAGAACTTGCCGTGATTCTTCCGTAAAGTTCGGCATTTATAAAATTTCCCAGTCTTCCGAATGCATAGCCTAGTGCAGTTGAAGGGAAGATTACATCTATAGCTTCACGCCAATCTATTTTTTTGACAGTAGCGTATGTTGCCAATGAAACAAATATACCGATTACGGCTCCGTGATATGCCATTCCGGCAAAACCTGTGAATTGTCCGCGTGAATTTATCGGAATCAATATTTCTGTCAAATGTCTTGAAAAATACGGCCAGTCGTAAACTAAGCAATAGAATATTCTTCCGCCTAAAATCAGACCGATTACTCCTATGAAAAACATATTATCGAGTCGTTCGTCATTTAGTGTTTTTAATTTATCTTTATAGTAACGAATCTGATAATGAGCCAGAACTAAGAATATAAGAAGTCCTACGATATACATTACTCCGTACCAGCGAATAACACCCAAAAATGATAATGCCGGCGGAAAGTTTACTCCGGCAAAAACTTCGGGTTTGAGCCATGATGGAAAATAATTTGGCATATTGTCCTCTTTTTATAATTAGAAATTTTGTTTGAAGTATCATTACTGAAAGAAAAAATCAATATAAATACAAAATTAGACAAGCTAAAAGACTTGCTTAAAAGTTATTTTAATTCTAATATGCACAAATTTTTTCTAATTTACATATAGAAAGTTTTCATGGAGGAATGTGTGAAAATTTGGATAAAAATGCTTTTTGCAATGATATTTGCTGTTGTTTTGACGATTTTTTTGCCGGCAGATAATGCTTCATTTAAGGCTGTATTGTCGTTATTGTCAAAAATATCATTGAATATATTGTTGTATTTTGCGGTGATACATACATTTGTGCGATTCTATGTAGGTTTTGTGAATATAAAACGAGAAAAGCGACGATTGAGAAAAGCGACCGTAGTATTTGTTTTGTGTATTTTTGCATCACTTATTTTTACTGCGGCGATTTCAGTTTTTGCAATGAATGTTTTTTCATCTCCGCAAGAATCTTTTTTTAATTTTAATCAGCATTCATCTTATAAAATGCAATTATTTACATTCTCAGATTTGTTGCAAAAAATTTTTCCGGATAATGCTGCCGTGATTTTGACGAAGAGTACTTCTTTTTTGTTGCCGTTGCTTGTTTTGGCTTTGGTTTTAGCTGCAGGGACATTAAAAAGCGGTAAAAAAGGTGATTCTTTCTATGATATTTTAAAATCCTTGGGAGATATTCTTGATAGTATTGAGTTTTATGTATTAGAATTTGCTCCGGTATTTTCATTTTTTATTATTGCGGCATTTGCACGTTATGGTTTTTCGGAAGTTTCGAATATTGCTATGATTCTTCGTCCTATAAGAACAATCGTGGTGGTATGTGTCGTGACTATTGCGGTAATTTCCGTTTTCTTTCATGTATTTTTTAAGATTAATCCTACGTATTATTATCGAAATATTTTGGGGGCAGCACTTGTGGGGGCGGCAACTGGAAATGTGATTTCTACGATTATTCCGTTGAATTTGCATTTAAAGCGTAATGTAAAATTAAATCACGATATTGTTGATGTTTTGGTTCCTATAGGAAGTGTATTGAATCAAACCGGTACGGTGATTGTATCGACTGTAGTTTTGTTGTCTATAATTGTAGGATATTCGTTGAATATTCTTACTTTGGAATTGCAATTTGCAATTTTCTTATTGGTAATTTTGTTTTCTTTCAGATTGGACGGAAGTACAGAATTTACTTTTTTGGTATTGATTGCAATGATTTTTAAAGTTCCGGGATTGCACCTTGAGGAGTCCAGTTATTTATTATTTATAGGGTTGGCTCCGTTGTTTTCACGTATTGCCGTATTTATAAATGTATTTACTACCGGAATTTATACGCTTATGGCTGCCAGATATATTTCGGGTATACAACCGGTGGAAAATCAAGAATCTATATAGAAAGTCGGGAATGTGTATTTATGATTGAAAAAAGTTATTTGACATCTGATGGGCGTACGATTTCGTATTGCGACAATGAGGCTTACGAAAAAAAATGTCTCGTGGTTCTTCATGGGTGGGGATGTGATAAAGATAATCTTCGAGGCGTGTATTTGCCGTTATGCGAAGATTTGCGTGTTATATCCATAGATTTGCCCGGATTCGGTAAAAGCGAGCGTCCGAAGGAAACTTGGGGAAGTGTCGATTATGCGAATGATATTGCTGCTTTTTTAAAAGATATCGGAGTAGAAAAATATAGTTTGTTCGGACATTCGTTCGGAGGAAAAATAGCGTTTCTTATTTCGCATTCGTATCCTCAAAATGTAGAAAAACTGATTTTGATGGCTGCTAATGTGTTGCGTAATCGACACGGTCTTGTGTGGCATTGGAAAGTCGGAAGTTATAAGATTGCTAAGTTCTTTATGAAACACTTTTGCTCTGCAGAAAAAACAGAAGAGTGGAAAAAACGTTTTGGGTCTGAAGATTATAAAGCTTCACAGGGAATGCGTGATATTTTAGTTAAGGAAGTAAATGAAGATTTTTCTTCTTTGCTGGAAAAGGTAAAAACACCGGTGTTTTTGTATTGGGGAAAAAAAGATACGGCAACTCCGATTTGGATGGCAAAGAAATTAAATCGTAAATTAGCAGATTGCGGAATGTTCGTAGTTGATAACGGAACTCATTATCCGTTTTTGCAAGATATGCGAATTGTTTCGATAATAAAAACTTTTATTTTAGATTGAGGAAATTATGCTTACATTAATGTTTGTCTTTTTTTTGGCAGGTTTGTGTTTTACTAAAATTATCATTCAAGGAATCTATTTAATTCATAAATTGCAACAATTAAGTTACAGCAATGCAAAAATGTTGACGTGGTTGGAAGGCACAACATACAGAAAAGTTTTGGTTTGGAATTTGTTCGAATTGTTTATCCCGTTATTGATGATTTTAATGTTTTATTTTGTCAGTAAAGGGCAATTGGTGGTGTATAAATGGGTAACGTCGATTATAATGGTGGGGGTTTTTGTATGGAAAATCATTCATCCGTTTTCTGCCGGCTGGATGGGGAAGCGAGCAAATTATAAAAAGCCGCTTGTTTATACGTCACGAGTAAAACGTCTTTTGCTCACATTGGGAATTTTGGTTTTTGTTACATTGGGGCTTACGTTTATTTCGGTTATCTATCCGTTGAGAAAGTTTTCACTCAGTTCATGGTATTTTTTTCGATATAATGCTTTTATTTTACTTTACAGTGTTTTAACACCTATTTTCATTTTGATAGCTAATCTTGTTAATGCTCCGGTGGAAATGTTTGTTCGTCATCTTTATTTTGTAAAAGCTAAAAAAAAGTTACATAAGGCAAAAATTTATTCTGTAGGTATAACCGGAAGTTTCGGTAAGACATCGACAAAGTTTTTTCTTGCAAGTGTATTGAACTCTAAATACAAAACTCTTACTACTCCGTCATCTTTTAATACGCCGATGGGAATTTCGAAAGTATTAAATGGAGAAGTGTTAGACGGTTATCAATATTTTACGGCAGAAATGGGAGCCGATCATGTGGGGGACATAAAAGAACTTTGTAATCTTGTGCGACCTCAAGCCGGGATTATTACAGCCGTAGGAATTCAACATCTTGAAACATTCGGAACACCGGAAAATATTTTGAAAACAAAATTGGAACTGTTTGATGCAATCCCCGATGAAGGATTTGGTATATACAATTACGATTGTGTAATGTTGCGTGATGCAATAGCTAAACGTTCTTATAATTTTCCGTTGTATACATACAGTGTAGAGTCACAAAATTATCAGGATGTGGATATTTACGCAAAAGATGTAATTCAAACTCGCGATGGGTTGGCTTTCAGTGCGTGTTTTAAAGATGGAAGAGTTTTGGAAATAAAGACGGGATTACTCGGAAGGCATAATGTTCAAAATCTTTTGGCTGTTATTCTTACAGCTTGGAAGTGCGGGTTAAGCGATAAAGAAATAGAATTCGGTATGAGAAATGTGGAGGCTGTGGATCATCGATTGAAACGTATTGATTCCGGCAGCGGCGTGTTGGTATTGGATGATGCTTTCAATTCAAATTATAACGGTGCGATTGAAGCGGTGAATGTTTTGAATGAAATCGGAACTCATAAAAAGATTGTTGTTACGCCGGGATTTGTAGAACTTGCTGATATGGAAGATGTGCAAAACAGAGAGTTTGGTGCGTATATGGCATCAAAAATTGATTATGCAATTCTTGTAGGCGGAGGAAAAAGTTTGTCGATTCGAGATGGTCTTTTGGATAAAGATTTTGCTTATGATCATATTTTCCAAGTAAACAGTTTAGCGGAAGCTCAAAATGTGTTGGCAAAAATATTAACAGCCGGAGATGTTGTTTTG
>JAXJQT010000303.1:0-14121 GCA_036311025.1 Spirochaetota bacterium | reverse complement strand
TTCGATTAATCCTTCCGGTACAAGAATAACACCGAAGTTGTCTCCTTTTTCTGCACGTTTCACAACAACGTTAACGATTTCTTCTACAACTTGTGTCAAAGTTTTTTGTTCTTTTTCAACTTCTTCAGAAATAATTGCCCAGTTCGGCTGAGTCTGCAATGCACATTCAAGACAAATGTGAGAAGCCGAACGTCCCATCAATTTGATGAAGTGGTAATATTTTTTTGCAGAGTTTGCATCACGTTCAATATTTCCGATTAATTCAGAATAAACTTTTGTTGCTGTATCAAAACCGAAAGAAGTTTCGATATGTTCGTTTTTCAAGTCTCCGTCAATTGTCTTAGGACATCCGATAACTTGAATTGCTTCACCTTTGCTCTTGTAATATTCTGCCATCAATGCAGCGTTTGTATTAGAGTCATCTCCACCGATAATAACTACGGCAGTGATTCCTAATTTTTTACAAACTTCAAGAGATTTATCAAACTGTTCGTTTGTTTCCAATTTTGTTCTACCGGAACCGATAATATCAAATCCTCCGGTATTTCTGTAAGAATCGATAAGTTCAGATGTGATTTCTACATATTCACCTTCGATAATTCCTGAAGGACCGCCTAAGAAACCATAAAGCTTAGATTCTTTATTTCCGTTTTTTACACCGTCAAACAATCCGGCAATAACATTGTGTCCACCCGGAGCCTGTCCGCCGGAAAGGATTACACCAACGTTTATTTTATCATTTGCCTTAGCATTTGTTCCTTTTTCAAAAGAAGCTACAGGCATTCCGTAAGTTCCTTTTAATAAAGCTTTTAAAGCTTCTTGGTCGCTTACTGATTCTGTTGGATTACCAAGTTTTACTACAATATCAGCTACATTACCTTTTACTGCTTCAGGTAATTTCGGTTGATAGCTGAATCTAGCTTTTTGCAAAGCAGAAATTTTTTCCATCTCTGTTACTCCTAAAATAAAATTACGTTTTCTTATTAATATTCCGGCTTTTTATTTAACCGGTAAAAACGACGGCATAATAAATAAAAATGCTTTAATCGTCAATGAAAGTTACTTTTAATCACATACTACTATCTTAATCCCATTATAAAAATCAAAATAATCATACAAGGAATCACATAAGTCACATATCCACGCAGCCAACGAGGCATTTTTAAGCCGGCTCCGGTATTAGTTTCTTCATAATATTTGTCAAATCCCCAGCCCCATCTTGTGACACAAAAGAGTAAAACAACCAGAGAGCCTAAAGGTAAAAGCAAATTACTTACAATAAAATCTTCCAAATCTAAAACTGTACTTCCGGCTCCCCGCGGTTGAAAAGCACTCCACAAGTTAAATCCCAATACACACGGAACAGATGTTATCAAAATAATAATCGCATTAAAAAAAGAAGCTTTCTTTCTTGAAAAATGCCATTTATCCATCCAGCAGACAAGAATATTTTCGAATACGGCAATAATTGTAGAAAACGAAGCAAATGTCATAAATAAAAAGAACAAACTTCCCCAAACTACGCCGCCTTTCATTGCACTGAAAACATTCGGTAATGTTATAAAAATTAATTTCGGACCGGCATCGGGATTTACGCCGAACGCAAAACATGCCGGGAAGATTATCAAGCCGGAAACAACCGCCACAAATGTATCCAACACGGCAATCTGGATAGACTCGCCCCACAATGTATGATTTTTGTTCATGTAGCTACCGAAAATCTCCATCGAACCGATACCGATACTCAATGTAAAAAATGACTGATTTAATGCTGCAATCATTACATTAAACAGCCCCACTTCTTTGGCTTTGTTAAAATCGGGAACCAAGTAAAATTTCAATCCTTCCAATCCGCCTTTGAGCATAATACTGTTTACCGCCAAAATTGCGATTAATCCCAACAAGCACAACATCATAGGCTTACTGATTTTTTCTACACCGGACTGCAATCCCAAAGAGCAAACTAAAAAACCTAGAATCACGGTAATTGCCATCCAAAACAACATTCCGCCGGGCTGTTGCAACATCCCGTTAAAGGAATTTGATACTTCTGCCGGCGTCACTTTTACAAATTCGCCACGCAAAAACTTAAAGAAATAACACAACATCCAACCGGAAACAGTCGTGTAAAACATCATCAACAAATAATTTCCGACCAACGCAAAATTTCCGTGAATATGCCATTTACTGCCCGGCTTTTCCAATTCCTGATAACAATTTGTAATACTTTTGCGGCTGGCACGTCCTATCGCAAACTCCATTGTCAAAATCGGTACGCCTACGGATATCAGAAAAAACAAATAAAATAAAATAAAAATACCGCCGCCGTTTTGTCCGGTAACATAAGGAAACTTCCAGACGTTTCCTATTCCTACGGCACACCCTGCCGAAATCAAGATAAACCCGAGTCTAGATTTAAAACTTTCCCGATTACTCATCATCTTCTCCTATTAAAATTTCATCTTCAGCATAATATTCTTCGTCATTCTCATAAACTTCTCCGCTCCAGCCACCGTCATCGTACCATTCGCGGTCATCATACCAATTTTCATCCCACAACGCAGTCCACTCAGGTAAATCAATTTTTTGAGTAATGATATTCACATCTTGCGTAAAATCTTTTTGTGCTCTGATTTCCCAGCAAGCTTTATTTCGCAATACACCCGCCGGTTCTGACATTTTTTCAAGCACATCTTTCCAAGACACATTCGCCAACGCCGTGCATTCGTCAAGTGCATGAAAAAAACACTTTGTAAAAACTCCGTTTTCACCCATTTTTCCGGCGGGACAACTGGCCGCAAGTATAGCAGCATGACGTTTGTCATTAAAAAGTTTTCGATAATTACTGTAAACGACAGCCCGATTCGCACGAGGAACAGACTTTTCTTCCGAATCCAGCTTTCCTGCATTATCGTAAAAATCCGCAAATACCGACACCAGCCCCGGACGTTTTGCAGCCAACACACCGGCAACTTCTTCCATTTGCAAAGTCGTCGCATGTTGCAACAACATTTCGGGATAACGAGATTTCTTTTTGTCCGTTGTATCACTCTCCGTGTTTTTTACACTCTGTCCGGCAAAAAAGAACAGCACCGTATCCTGCTCGTCCGGCGTTACATCTGCCACTGCTGCAAGTACGACATCACGACTCCATTCTTCCGTTGCTCCGCTGAGTCCTACGGCAAACACACGCTCTTGTGTCTTCATCCCGGTATAATGGTGAATCACATTCATTCTGTCTTGCCAATCAAACAAACTTTCACAGCAATCAACATTCGTCACTTCATTATCAATCACAAAAATCGCATAAAGGTTTCCCTTAGAAAAAAGGGCAAAACTCATCGATAAGAAAGTCAGAAGCGTTATAATTTTTTTCATTAACATTCCTTGATTCAAACTTTTTGCTAACTAATACAAGTATTATGATTTTTTTTCAAGTTTCATGGTATTTTTCTTGATTTTGTGTTACTTGAAAATCTTAAAACTACAAAGGATTTGTAATGAAGAATTTAAAAGACACAGTAAATATCATCCGTGAAGAATCTCTCGTTTGGCAAAAAGAAATTTTACCGCCTAATGTTTTTGATTCATACCTGCAAAGTATTCGTCGTACACGCAAAGCAACTTTCAGAGTAAACACACTCAAAGCGACAAAACAAGAGATTATGAGTACATTGCGACAAATGGGAATAAGTGTATCGGAATTTGCGGCGATACCCGGATGTTTCATTGCAAATCAGGCGACAGACAGGGAACTATTGAAGCTTGATATCACGCAAGCCGGAAAAATCTACCTGCAAAGTATTTCAAGTCAAATGCCGCCGTTAATTCTCGAACCGCAACCGGGCGAAACAATTCTCGACATCGCCGCTGCACCGGGAAGTAAAACTTCACAAATCTGTGCTTTTATGCAAAACAAAGGGCATATCGATGCCGTCGAGCCGGATTTTATCAGAGTGCAACGGCTTGAGCACAACCTAAAATTGCTCGGTGCCGCAATTGTCGATGTTCATCAAACCAGAGGTGAAGCATTTTGTAATGAAATAGAAAGTAAATACGACCGCGTGCTTGTCGATGCTCCGTGTTCCGGTGAAGGAAGATTTTGTGTATATGACAAAAGTTCGTACGCTGCTTACCGAGCGGATGATGTGAAAAAATTTCATAAACTTCAAACCAAATTGCTCAAAGCCGCAATGAAAGCCGTAAAACCGGGCGGAACTGTTTTGTATTCCACATGTACTCTAAATCGCTTCGAAAACGAAGAAGTTTTGCAAGAAGCCCTAAGTAACTTTAAATGCAAAATTGTCCCTTTACCGAAATCGCTTACAACATTACCCGAAGCATTAAAACCGATTTGCTCCACACCGGACTATCCCAAACTGCGAAGCGACATAACCAATGCAATCAGAATAGTTCCGTCAATTCGAGTAGAAGGATTTTTCCTCGCAAAAATCGTAAAGGATAACGAATGAAAACAGGAATATTCTTTGCAGCAAAACCGGAAGCCGCTGCTGTTTTGAGTTGCGGTTTTTTCGGTTGGAAAAAAGATAAAAACGGATTCTACAAAAGCGAAAAGACCGACACACTGCTTTGTATAAGCGGCGTGGGAAAAGATAAAGCTATACCGGCAGCAGAACTTCTGGCACAAAATTGCGACAAAATATTTGTACTCGGAACTTGTGCCGCATTGACACCGCAACTGCCGGTTTTCACATTTTGCCTGCCGACATTAGTTTTGTCCGATACTGCCGAAGACTCTTTCGTCCCGGACAACGAGCTTACCGCACGGCTTGCCGATGTACTTCACAATTTGAATATTGATTATAAAACAGATTTAAAATTGGTAAGCACGAACAACTTGATAGCGACAAAGGAGCAAGCCGAGAGCTTACATTACAAAACCGATGCCGTTATAGGTGACATGGAAAGTGTAGCTGTCATGCAAACATTGGCAAAAACCAAAACGCCTGCCGCAATACTTCGAGCCGTATCAGACAACCCCGCAGCCGGAGTTTTGCCGCTTGATACAAACAGCGGTACATTTGCAAACAAATGGATAGAAAATACAGCCGAAATATCAAAACATTTTCCGGCTGTACTAAAAATTTTAGTTTCTTGATTTTTATAATGAATAAACTTCCACCTGTTGAGATTTTCCTTTTAAGGACATCAACACAGGTGCATTAAAATGAGCTTTGAGTTTTTCGTCTTCTAACAGTTGAAAAATCTCTGCTGTCACAAGAACACGTGCCACATCCGAACTGCGAGTTTTACTTTGCAAGCGGCTGGCTACATTTACGGTATTACCAAGACAAGTAAATTCTTTTCTCGTTTTACTTCCGATATTGCCGACTATGAAGTTTCCGAAGGACACGCCTATTCCTATATCAAAAGTAGAATAATTATTCATTTTCCACAGATTATTCATCGAATCTATCATACTTTTCATTTCAAGTGCGGCAGTCACTACTGACTTACAAATATCAGCTTTGTCCTCTTCATCTTTTCCCAAACCAAACACCGCCATTATACAGCTTCCGACAAACTTGTTTATAACGCCTCCGTTTTTCGAAATTATATTTTCCATATTTTCAAAAAATACATTCAACTGGGATACAACTGCTTTCGGTTCATATTTTTCCAAGACTTCACTGAAATTGTTAATATCGCAAAACAAAATCACACCGAAATCTTCACTTGTTTCATTGTCTTCGTATTCTCGACTTTTCAAAATATAGTCCCTGATTTCCGGTGAAACATATTTTCCGAATACCATTTTGACATGAGACGTTTCATAATTTTTCAGTGCGACCTGACGAATCAATTTTCGAGCTTTTTTTGACAATGCACCGCAGACAATTCCGATTACAATAAGAAATAAAATCTTCAACCAAATTCCACCGCCGGAAATCAGCGAATAATCATAAATCTGCGGCAACATTTCTCCATCTTTATAAATGATATACAAAGATTCCGACAAATAAAGGCACGAACAAAGAACCGCAGAATACACTTCACATCCGAATGACAAGCGGAATAATGAAAGTAGATTCACAACCATAAACATCAAATACACCGGACCTGCCAAAATGTTCAATCCGTCATGTATTACGTACAAAAGATAAAATACACTGGCAATAATAACACTTTCGAGAGCAATATTTACGACTCTGAAAACATTGAGCATTCCTGGATTTTTCTTCAATATTTTACGCCCTACAAAGTAATAAATCATGCCGATTGCACATACAACGAACATCAGCGAATAACCTTGCATTAAAACTTCTTTTGGTTCATTTGTCGCAAAAAGAAAATAGAGCGGAGTAAATATAAAAATCATGAATACCAAAATAACGATACAAATATTCATTATACTAAGCTCATTTTTCCACTTTTCATGCGTTATTTGTTCTTGGATATTATCTTCTATCTGTAAGCTTTCTATTTTCAATTCATTATAGTTCATACACTCTCCTGCGTATCCACATAATATAAAGGTTGGGAAAAAACTTTTGTATCTTCGGTAAGCAACACCAACTTATTTTGTTCATCACCGATGATTGTTTTTGATACCATGATTTCATGACCGTATTTTTTTGTCAAATCCTCCACGTCCATTGCTTCGCTGACTGTTTTTCCCAAACATGCAAATTCCATGCGGTTTTTACTGCCGACATTTCCCATAATTATGTTTCCAGCATGAAGTCCGATTCCGATATGAAACTCCCCCTCTTTATTTTCACTCCAATTTTTGTTCATTTTCTTTAATACTACCGACATTTCTTTGGCAGCT
The DNA here is from genome assembly GCA_036311025.1 of Spirochaetota bacterium. Taxonomy (GTDB): domain Bacteria; phylum Spirochaetota; class GWE2-31-10; order GWE2-31-10; family GWE2-31-10; genus RGIG8597. Next base: position 7,328 of record JAXJQT010000303.1, on the reverse strand, counting down.
TTCAATGCACGCTGACTGTAAATGCGTCTGGCTTCCTGTTTTGATAAGTTTGATTCTTCGTTTAGATTTATATCTGAAAATACCGCCAAAATCGCATCGCCGATAAACTTGTTAATGTATCCGCCGTTTCTTTCAATGATAGACGCCATCTGAGCAAAATATTCGTTAAGTTTTGCGACGGTTTCTTTGGAAGTGTTTGCTTCCATCAAAGTCGTAAAGTTTCGTATATCGGAAAACAATACAACTCCGTAACGTTCGCTTACCGTTGATTTTTTACTGTGTTCCAATACATACTCCAATATATCTTGAGAAACGTACTGACCGAAAGTGTCTTTCATGGAAGACAGCTCTATTGCAGCGTCCGAGATTCTGTACATCGCACGATAAACATAACGTGTAAAAAGAATTATTAAAATACCCGCCATGCTTAGATACAAAAGACGCTGTAATATCCCGGCAAATTTTATATCTATAAACATTTCTTTTACTTCAGCAGGAATTGCATTGGCTGCCAGAAAAAACAAAACTGCATATTCTGCAATCATAAGAACTGCGGCAGACAACGTTAAAAATATAGAATAACGCATCGAAATCAATGCCAAAACAACTATGGAAACAAGACTCACCCAAGAGAAAAATAGATTTTCATATTGTTGACATTGGAAAATATACATAAAGTACTGACATGCCGGTATCAGTGAAATTCCGAAAAACATATTCAAAATTTCAGAAGTTTCTCGGAATTTTATATTTTTTTCTACCATGTGTGCTGTAATGTATGATACCGCCAGAACAAATACCAATATCAAATTAAGGAAAAAATCACCAAGCCGATATGTCCCCATCGGGATTTTGAATAGAAACGGAATCCCACACAGCAATATTATTATACATTTAACAGTATTGATAAAATTTGATGACTTACTTGTAATCCTTGCAATTTCATCTTTAAACCATTGTTTTCTGTCTAACATCCTAATACCTTTGAAAAAAATGTTTATTAGCAATAAGAGCTATTAAAAAAATAGTCTTCGTAAATAAAAAGTTTAATCATTCCTAAACTCATTTAAATTCACACTATATGTTTTTTAATGTTGTTTCAAATAAAATAACAACTATCAGATTGTTTTTTATACCTTCTTGACAATTAAACAAAGCTATTCTAACTTTCTTTTGCTAAAAATTTATATAAGGAGCATTTATGAAAAATCTGATTTTATCAATATTGACAATGTTTGCGTTAGTTTCTTGCCAATCAGGCGGACAAACAGTAAGCAAACCCTACACTCAATCAAAAAAAGAAAGCGTTCATGAAAATAAAAACCTTGAAGTACAAAAGGTTTTCTCCGTGACGGAAGCAAACAAAGTATTCGGTTTTCAAGAACTGGAAAACGGAAATATCGTCTTTGTTTTTTCACCTGAAGTTTATGGTTTTACCGGCAACATGAAAGTTTTTATCGAAGGCTCTTTTAACGGCTGGCTGAAAGGTATCGACAACAAATGGCTTTTAACACCGACAGGAAGCGATAACATACAGACTTTAGAATTGCCGTACAGCGAAGTTGCCGCTCCGGGTAATTGCGGATTTCCGGAATTTAAATTTTACGTAATTCATGAAGATACTCTAAAAGTAGAAGAACCAAACGCAAGAACTACAGAGCCGGGATTTAAAGCCGGAATGAATCATGTACTGTTGCGAATAAATGACAATCCGGACGAAGTTGTATATGCAATGAAAGCTATGCAAAAAAAGAAGAATCTTTCAGAATTCAACATTCGCAATTCTAAAGATATGGCAACACTTACCAATGTGCGTAAAGTTCCTGCAACTAAAATGCTTTGGCGTGGCTATCATCCTTACAAGATTTCTCGTTCTACTCTTGATACCGAACGCACTCGCCTTGAATCCGTAAAGAAACTTTTGAAAGCAAACAAAATACAATCTATTATTTGTCTGTCCGGTAATGAATCACCTAATAAACGTGAAAACATTTGTGAATATCAACAACAAATCATAGATGCAGGACATCAGCTTTATCTTGATTCTTCATACAACACTGTTTATTACCGCAGTAACTCCAAAGAGTTCAAAAACACAATCGCAAAGATTATTCATTTTATAAATAATTCGCCGGCTCCTTTCTATGTTCATTGTAGATTAGGTACAGACAGAACAGGAGTTGTATCTGCGACACTGGCTGCATTATGCGGAGCAAGTTGGGACGAAATCGTTTCTGATTATCAAAAAACAAATGAAATGGGTAACGGAGAGTACCGCAGTCACAGACTTTTGCAATATTCTTTTGAAAAAATGCTCGGAAAGAATATCGATTCTGTAGAAAACCTTGCTCAAGATGTAACAGCTGCTTTGCTTACTTGCGAAAATCTGACACAAGAAGACATCGATAATGCAGTAAAGAAACTTACAAGCAAGGATTGATAATGGGAAAAACAGGCCATGCCGATTTACCGCTTCATTACGGGAACGTACCGTATTGGTTATCCCAACGTATGAAAGAACTGGGAACGCTCATTGTCGAATCACTTGTTTACAACTTCGGAAAAAAAGAAGTGTTAAGGCGACTGAGCGATCCGCTCTGGTTTCAATCGTTGGGGGCGGTACTGGGCATGGACTGGCATTCGTCCGGAATCACTACAAGCGTAATGGGTGCATTAAAACGCGGTGTCAATCCGCTTTTTAAAGAATTAGGAATTTATTTTTGCGGAGGACGCGGAAAATATTCGCTAAAAACACCTGATGAGCTTGTAGATTTCGGAATGCGTACCGGACAAAACGGAGACGAACTTGCAACCACAAGTCGCCTTTGTGCAAAAGTCGACAACACCGCCGTCCAAGACGGTTTCCAGTTATACATGCACAACTTTATAATTACAGACGAAGGCGACTGGGCTGTCGTACAACAAGGTATGAATACTCAAACCAAAACAGCACGTCGCTATCATTGGTTCAGTGATGATTTACACACATTCACTGAAAATCCTCATTCCGGCGTTGTCGGACGTAACATGGGACAAATTTTAAATCTTACAGATATTCAAGCTCGCTCTACAAAATCTGCCGTAATGGAACTTGCAAAAGAAAATCCGGACAAGATTGTCGCAGAATACAAGTCTATTGTTTTGCCTAATCACCACGAAGTAATGTCACGAGATGTTGATTTAAAACGCTTAGGAGCGGTATTGGCAACAGCTTATGAAACTCAACCGGCAGATTTTGATAATCTTTTACTTACAAAAGGACTCGGTCCGAGAACTATTCAGTCATTGACATTAATCAGTGAAGTTATTTACGGAACACCATCTCGCTTTTGTGACCCGGCAAGATTTTCATTTGCACACGGCGGAAAAGACGGCCATCCGTTCCCTGTTCCGACAAAAATATACGATCAATCGATACACACTTTAAGAGAATGCATTCGTAACTCTCGATTGGGAAACAATGATAAAAACGAATGCTTGAAGCGACTTCACAAAACTGCATTGGAAATAGAAGCTCACTGTCAACCGCAAGCCGATTTTGACGCCGTTCTTGCACATGAAAGAGCACACTCTCAAGAATGGGGCGGTCGCACGGTAATGGATTAAAACCGGGCCGTCTGTATAAAAAAAGGCAGTCTTGTTAAAAAACACAAACTGCCTTTTTTTACTTTTTTATTTACCTACAATCTCTTGCGGGAAGTCGTCCGGAATCACATCTACGGGAATCGTAAAATTATATCTTCTATAGTTTTCATCATAAAGTATGATACATGTTTCTTTATAAGATGCCGTATATCCTGAATCAAGATAAAAACTATTATTATTTGATTCGTAATTTGATAGGTATCCAAAAGATGAAGTCCCCGCATCATCTCCATTGATATAATTAGTATAATTAATCTCATAAAGCCATACAAAATCATCCGGCAATTCTGTTGTTACTGTCGGCGGAGTTGTCCACGTATATTCCATTGTTTCTGCATTAAATTCCAATTCCGGTTTTGTAACAGAAATACAGCTTGCGTCAAACGGATTTGTAACTCCGGAGACAACTATACTTTTTTCTTCAGTTGTATACCATTCTCCATAATAATCATTAGGTGTCGATAGGTGAACTTCACAATAATATGTATATTCCTTGTCATTACCGACATAAGGGTCATAAAATACAGCTTCCGATACTGCATCACTGTAATTTTGAGAAAAATTATATTCTACAGAATCATCCGCAGATGTTCTATAAATGCGAACTTTTGAAATAGTGCAGTCATCTTCTGCCGCAATAGTAAATTTTACACCTTCTGAAGTGTTTTCGATTGTAAAAGGCGGTACATAAGGAGTCAAATCAATAGTTTGCAAAGCAACATCTTCAAATGACAAAGAAAGAGCTTCATCATAAGAATCCGTAATAGAATAACGAATATTATAATCAGCCTTAGATATTGCTTCGCTACGAATATCCAGAGAAACTGAATCTAAAGTATAAACACCTTTTTCTAAATCTTCCCTATCACCATCGCATAAATATGAGTGAAAAGAACCTATTTCCGGATAAGAGTAATCGCCTTTTTTATAACTTAAATAAATAGATGAATCATTTAATTTATAATTTAGTTTTAGTTCATACCCGTCTTGTAATATCTCTTCCGGGATTCCAGTTATTTGCGGTTCGGCATTCCATTTGTATTGCTTAGAATACTTGTCAAAAGATAAGTCGGCAGTAGTAAGTGCGATATCATTGATTTCTCTTGTTTCAGCATTATCATCCGTTGTTACCGTCTTTATGTTGCTATATATCGAGAAATAAGCACCGCTATTTTCACTGCTAGAACCGTTTCCGTTTTCGTCAAAAACATATTCACGTTGGTCAACAGCCAATTCACAAATATAAGAATATTCTTTCCCCGGTGTCACAAAGAAGTCTGTAGCAGAAACGGAACCCGTAAAATATTCTTCATCATGATTTGGATAAATATTTAAATAGGACTCGTAATCTTTGCCGTTTGAAGACTTATAAACTGTTATATACGAAATCTGTTTAAATACAGAAGAGTTTTCTTCATTATAAGTTTCGATATTTATAGAATTACCGTCTGTAGAATGTCCTAGATTAAATGAAACTGCATTGTTTATATTTTCTTGTGAAATATCAATGTTTGTTTGAGAAAGAATAGTATCTTTTATATTAATTTCGTTACCATTGTTTTGATAGGAAACATTAAGTGTTTGTTCGCCGTGAACAACATCTTCTTGATAAAAAAGATTGAGAGTTGCCTTTTTTACACTGTACTTACCTTCAATAAAAGTGAACGTTCCCTTTTTCCAATATTGAATGTTTTCGGTAGAATTATAGTCTACATAAAAACCGGAATAATCGTTCGGATTGTCCACATCAAGTTCCATGCTAAACCGCCAGTTTATATCATTCGGTAATTCTGAATCCGTTAATGTCGGTTTAGTAAGCCATTTATAAACACAATCTACTTCTTTATTATCAACATAAGATGAATCAATTTCTTTCGGAATCTGGAAAAATTGACAGATTGTATCTATACAGTTTTCGGAATCAAGCTTTAAAGATACCTTTTCCAAATCACTGTAAAGTCCGGGATTCTTTACCGTAATCGGTGTATTTTTTGATTGATAAATTAATGAATGACCATTTCTGGCATTATTTAACTCCAAACGATATACATATTCTCCCGGTTCCACAAAATAATCGTACAAAGTTATTATTCCTTTGTTAATTTCTTCAGGATAATATGCACTCGGAATATGAGCCCCAATAAAACCGTCATCACTTCCGCCACTGTTTTTATCAACTCTAAAAATAGTTATATCTGTTATCGTTTTTTCGGAATCGTTCGGAATAGTAAAAGTGAATTTTACTCCTTTGTCGGTTTCTTCCGCCAACAAATCTATTTCTGCATAATCTTCTTCTCCGTATGATGGTGGGCTTGTATTGTAATGAACGACAAGTTCAGTCGTTGCTTTTGGATTAAACTTCTTACAAAGTTCAATAGGAAAAGTAACAGAGAAAGAGTATTCTATATTCTTAGTTGTTTCAAAAGAAATATCAGAATATTCTCCTGTTCCCGTGACAGTTGCACAGCTGTCTTTTTCTGTCCATTTGCAAGGAATTGACAGATTTTCGCTTTCCAGCGTAAAAACACAATTTTTACTGTCTTTGTCATCGAATGAAATACTGCTTAGATAATTTCCGTATTCATCACACCCATAATAGGTAGTATATTCAAAAATAGAAAAATCATCAACATTTTCATTTTCGAAATTACCGGTAGCCGTATTGTCACATGCAGTGAATGCAACAATATGAAAGATACAAAGTACCCAAAAAAAATTGAAAATATGTTTCATATTTCCCTCCTAAAAAAATAATAAAAAATTGACTTTTCCCAATTAAAATGGGTAATTTTACTTATACACCCAGTTACATTATATTTCAAGTAAAAAGATATCATCTTATACTGATAAAATGCTAAATAATCATGTCACTTTCATTGCAAATTTAAAAAAATTCAGAAAACAAAAAAAATTATCTCAAGCTCAATTAGCAGAACTTTGTAATGTTTCCACCGGAACAATCGGAAATATTGAATGTGGTCTTGCAAAACCTTCTTTTGATTTAATTTTAACTATGGCAGATATATTAGATGTTCATCCGGCACATCTTTTTGCAACAGACGACTTATTTTCCAAACCAATAGAACATTCTAAGGATTATGTCTTATTACAAGAGATTTATAAAAAACTGCAAAAACATTTCTTATATTGTGAAGGTGATATAAATTAATTTCCTTGTTATACCTGAAAAATCTTGAACTAAAATGAATACGCAGTCATAGATTAAAACCGAGCAGTATTTTTTGTGAACCTTTTACAAGGTTCGAAGTGATTCTGCCGACTGTTGTCGGCGTTGGGGCTAAACTTTGGTCAAAGTTTAATAAACCTTTGTAGGTTTAACGATTTCTTTCGCGGACAAGTCCGCCTCATAGCGTTTTTGTTGTTCAAGAAACAACGAGATTTTAGGAAAGGGACAACAGCTCTCGATGAGTGCATTTATGCACGAATGAAGTTTTTCTAATATGGAAAAACCGTGCAAAGCCGCAGTTTTCCTTTTCCTATAACCTATCCATTCCTTGGCAAGCTCTGGCTTTTGATAGTTCATTTTCATTTCTCATCTTTCCTCTTTCACTTTTTACCTTTCCGTTTTCCCAAAAAAGAGCGTGTCGGTAGCCAAAGAGGAGAAAAGAAGCCGACAACACGCCCTAAAAAACGTTTTTACTTCTATATATTACCAATAGAAT
>JAXJQT010000302.1:0-1136 GCA_036311025.1 Spirochaetota bacterium | reverse complement strand
TTTTTAGACAACGCGAAAAATATTCGCTGGCTTCTTTCCATTTTCGCTGTTCAAATAATTTTTGACCGCAGTGAAAATATTCGATTATCTGTTTTTTCTGTTTAAAATCTTCTTCCGGAATAACTTCAAATAATCGTTGACAAAATGTAGAATTCTTTATTTTTACCTTATCAAGCTGTCTTATATGAATATTTTGACCGGAAGCGATTAAAACTTTCATCATATTCTCAGAGATTATAATTTTTGCATTGAATTTTTTTGCATTTTTCAGCATTTTGCTTGTAATAAGCTGTGATTCACCTAAAGGCTTGTATTCTTCAAAAGACTTTTTTTCATCATAAGCGTGCTTTGTGTTGCTAAAGTATTCATCATTATAATGCAATGCTATAGTTAAGTTGCGACCGAATGCTCTTTGGTTTAATTGTGTAATTGTATTAAAAATATCAGCAGTTTGATTATTAGAAAAAAGTTCTGAATAATATCCGCAAAGATGTGAACAGTTGACAGCGTTATTTTTACGAATAATATTTTCGACATTTTCACTTATTTCATTTTTGTGAATTAAATATTCTTCTGAATCCTTATTGTTCGAATGAAGATTTGATATTTCACATTGTATAAATGCCGTTTTTATTTTTTTAGATGATAATTCCAATTCATTTTTTGCAATACGATGTGCAATATTTTTTTGTAACTGTATTGATGCTGAATATCTAAATATTTTAAATACTTTTAATTGCCACAATTTATCACGACAAAATAATGTAACAATTGCACAAATAAATCCTGTTAATGCAAGAAAAATACATCCTGCAAGCGGATAATTGAGATTCCAAAAATTAGCAGTAAAGAAATAGAGTAAAAAATTTCCTAAGAAGCAAATACACAAAACTAAAAATGATGATAAGAAATGTTTTATCCAAACTGTTAAAATAAACATTAACGTAAACATTAACAGTGCTAATAAAATAGAAATATAGGTCGGTAAAAAAATCATGGAATCAGATTTTTCTAACAATTGCAATTGTCCCAATACTGTAGAAACCCAATCAAATGTATGGTCTTCAGATATTTTTTGACTCGCATTGCAAATAAAAACAAACGCATCGGAAAAGTCTATTTCATTCATATTGCTC
>JAXJQT010000301.1:0-2356 GCA_036311025.1 Spirochaetota bacterium | reverse complement strand
CGGCAAATCCAGTCTTATCAATACTATTACCGGACAAAATCTGGCTGTTGTATCTGACGTTGCAGGAACTACTACCGATCCGGTTTCCAAAGCGATGGAACTATTGCCTTTAGGTCCGGTTTTATTTATCGATACGCCGGGACTTGATGATGTTGGCGAATTGGGAGAAATGCGTGTGGCAAAAAGTTACCAAGCCATGAATAAAACCGACATCGCACTTTTGGCTGTAGACAGTACAAACGACTTCGGTGAAAATGAGTTGACCGTTATAAAACGCCTGAATGAAAAAAACATTCCTTTTATTATCGTAATAACCAAATCCGACAAGGCAAATAAAGTAGATATTCCTACTGAATATAAAGAAAAAACAATATCTGTCAGCAGTAAAACCGGTGAAAATATAAATGAATTGAAGGAACTTATCGCCAAACTTCGCCCAACCGGTGAAAATCCAAATCGAATTGTCGCAGATTTATTGCAACCAAACGACTTTGTTGTCTTAGTTGTTCCTATTGACAGTGCCGCACCTAAAGGACGATTGATTCTACCGCAACAACAGACAATTCGAGATATTCTCGATTCCTCAGCTGTTTCAGTTGTTACCAGAGATACAGAACTTGAGGCTACGTTGAAAAATCTCGGACAATCGCCGAAACTTGTAATCACCGACAGTCAGGCATTTGGAAAAGTTTCAAAGATTGTTCCTGAAAATATACCTCTTACTTCCTTTTCGATTCTCTTTGCTCGTTACAAGGGCAATTTACAGACTGTTGTAAACGGTGCAAAAGCATTAGAAACGTTAATCGACGGTGATAAAATTTTAATAAGCGAAGGCTGTACACATCACAGACAATGTGAAGACATAGGAACAGTAAAATTACCGAAATGGATTGAAGAATATACAGGTAAAAAATTCGATTTTAAATTTACAAGCGGAACAGAATTCCCGGTAGATTTATCGCCTTATAAGCTGATAGTTCATTGCGGCGGCTGTACATTAAACGAACGTGAAATGAAATATCGTTTACGATGTGCCAACGAGCAAAACATACCTATCACAAATTACGGGATACTAATTTCATATATGCAAAAAATCCTCATGCGTTGCATAAATGTATTTCCTGAGTTTTCAAACTAAAGTTATCTGCCCAGACCTCAATACCAAAACAGAATACAGGTCTGGGCAAATTGTTTAAACAATTATTCCGCCGCCAGCAACTACAGAATTTTCGTCACCGTTGCCGTCATACAAAACCAAATGTTGACCGGCAGCCGCCCAAGGTGTTGCATCTTTCAATATAACACAATCATTTTCAATATTCTCGACCGGTACAAATCCGGCAGACGAACGCAGTCTGGCAGTAAGATTTTTTTGATTTTCTTTTAGTTTATATTTCCCATGCAAAACAAGCCGTGTCACATTTATTTTTTCTTTGTACAAATCCTTATAATCACCGACAACAATTCTGTTCTCATCCCGAATTATTTTTGTGACAAACAACGGCTTGTTTTCCTTCAATCCCAAACCACGCCGCTGTCCTATCGTGTACAATGGATATCCGTCGTGATTCCCTAATACTTTTCCCGTATTATCAGTTATCATCCCGGACTGAAACTCAACTCCGTTATTTTCTAAAAACTTCATTATCCCGTTCGGAGCAAAACAAAGCCCTTGACTGTCTTTGCGATTTGCTGTTACCAAACCAATTTCACGTGCGACATTACGAACTTCTTCTTTATTTTTAAAACATGACAACGGAAATACTGTATGTCGCAACAACTGCGGCGAAAGACGGTACAACATATACGACTGATCTTTGAAAGTAGCGTTCCATCTGCGAATATAATGCAAGCCATCATCTGCATCCTGTAATGCTGCATAATGCCCGGTAGCAATCTTTTCAATTTCCTCACGTTCGGCAATCTTTGCCAATCGTTCAAACTTAAAAACAGCATTGCAAAGCGGACACGGCGACGGAGTAACGCCTTTTTTATAATCATCTATAAAAGGCTCAAGCACATTCTTTCGAAAGTCTGCCTCACAATAATCAAAAATCAGTTTGATTCCCAAACGCTCTGCTGCACGTGAAGCAAAATCCATATTTTCATGTTGATTATCATCTATCAGTAATTGAACGGCGATTACCTCATAACCTGCACGTTGCAAAAGAAAAGCGGAGGCACTGCTGTCTACACCTCCGCTAAATCCGAGTATTATTTTTTTATTCATAAACACTAATCTTTTAATTTTCCGTCATAATCTTTGTAAATAAACTTCTTTTTGCCGTCATAACAAAATGCACCTTCTACAGAAACCAATGAAAACGCATCGTCGGTATTTTGAAAAAGATTATAT
>JAXJQT010000300.1:0-4267 GCA_036311025.1 Spirochaetota bacterium | reverse complement strand
GGGATATCTGACAATGAGTGAAAAAGAATTAGTAAATATTTCTGACGACAAAGCAATTACCGTATGGAATAAAGTTTTGACCGGAGCATTGAAACTTCCCGGCACAAGAATCAACAGAAACGCTTTTCTTACAAAAGAATTAGAAAAGTATTACTCCAGAGAAACTATTAATATCGCACTGGAAAACGGATTGTATTCTTCCGGTATTGATAAAGAAGTTTTAGATAAAATAGCCAAAAGTGTAATCAATTATCACACAAATATCGCTACCGGGATTTCTTTCGGAGCCGGTTTACCCGGAGGTTGGTGGATGGCTGCTACAATTCCGGCAGATTTGGCTCAATTTTATGCACAAATAATAATCGTTGCTCAAAAACTAGCCTATCTTTACGGATGGGGCGACTTCACTTCAGAAAATGTAAGCGATGAGTTTTTGAATATTTTAACATTGTTTATAGGAGTAATGTCCGGAGTCGGTGCAGCAGAACAAGGTATAAAAATTCTAACAGAAACCTTTACCAAGCAAATTGCAAAAAAACTACCGCAACAGGCATTAACAAAACATGCAGTTTATAATGTCATAAAAAAAGTTGCATCTTTCTTAGGTATAAAAATAACAAAAGAAACTTTCGCTAAAAATATTGCAAAAATAATTCCTGTCTTAGGCGGAGTCGTTTCCGGAACAATTACACTTGTTACATTCAAACCGATGGCTGAAAGATTAAGAAAATATTTGGCAAGCTTACCATTAGAAAAATAAGGAGGCATAAATGAGTAAAGTCGGCGATTGGTTTTTTGAAAAGTTTTTAACTTTGTTATTGAACGGAAGTTCGATGATTTTAAATACCTCCCCTATCAAAAAGAAGCTTGCAGAAGTTTTGACACAAAAGATAAATGAACAAATCGGAACTGACAGTTGCAGTGTCTCTTTTAACGAACTAAAAATTAACAGTCACGATTGTTTGAGAGAAATATCGGTCAACGGAACGTTTACTATTTCTGACGCTGATATAAAAAAATTGATAAAACAAAATAAAGGATAAATCTATGTTTAAACGTATGCCGTGGCCGGGGGAACAAATACCTTTAGAATGTACTGAATGTAAAAATTTTTTTTATGGAATAAAGCCGGATTGGGGCAAAAAATTAAAAGAAACATGCCCAAAATGTGGTAGCAAAAAGATAATTGAAGTTCCTTTTTTGCATTAAAAAAGACATTAATAAACAATCATATTTTTTAATAAATATTTTTCCCACATTAAATATTTCTTGCTATACTGTAACATCTTTTTTTCAAAGTAAATAAACTTACCGGAGAATAAAAAATATGTACGGAGCAATTTTAGGTGATATAATCGGAGAACCATTTGAGTTCGACCGGGGAAATAAAACAAAAGACTTTCCTCTTTTTTCAAGTAAACCGTGCTTTACTGATGATACGGTAATGACTGCTGCAATCTGTGACGGAATTTTAACCGCCGGAACAGAAGCAAACGAGCAAACAATGAAAAATGCAATGATTTCTAGTTTGCTTAACTGGGGACATAAATATCCAAAAGAGAATTACGGTCTAAGTTTCCGAAATTGGCTTTTTAACAATGATACAAAACCGTACAATAGTTGGGGAAACGGTTCTGCAATGCGAGTTTCATCAGTCGGTTGGCTGTTTGATACATTAGAACGAACTCGTCAAGTTGCTCGTTGGAGTGCAGAAATCACTCACAATCACCCGGAAGGTGTAAAAGGTGCCGAGTCTACAGCTTCAGCAATCTGGATGGCTCGAAACGGATACGATAAATCAAAAATAAAATCATACATCGAAAAAGAATTTGAATATGATTTAAGCAGGACATGCGACGAAATCCGCCCGGAATACTTTCATACGGAAAGTTGTCAAGAAACAGTACCGGAAGCTATTATTGCGTTTTTAGAAGGAAACGACTTCGAAGATGTAATTCGTACGGCAGTTTCTTTAGGCGGTGACTGCGATACTTTAACTTGTATTGCCGCCGGAATGGCAGAAGCTTTTTACGGAGTCCCGGAAAGTTTAAAAGAAAAATGCTTAGAAATCACCACAAATGATATACACGAAATTTTAAATAAGTTTGATAATGCTAAAATAAAAAAGGAAAAAATTAATATTTTTTCATAGATACGACATTATTTGTCATAGTATTTTTGTTATTATATAAAATATTTGGAGGCGTTTTATGATAAAACGAATGATAAGAGATTGTATTCTGGCTGCAGGCGTAATAGTCGGCGGTAAAGTTGCTTTAAAATATGTTGATAAAAATCCAAAACTAAAGGTTGTAAAAGACAAAATCTGCAAAACCGGAAAAGATTTTTCAGAAAATTGCAAAGATATAGCTAAGTCTATTGTCGATGCATTCAATTCTGAAAACTCTGACGAAAATGCAGACCACTCTGAGAATATCTAAAGAAAATCATTTTGTTACGAAACGGATTTTGTAACAAATATTTATTTTACTTTAGGGTTTTCTACCTCCCACAAAACTATCTATACCAAAAGCAAAATGTACAATGTTTTATATTGTCTTTAAACCTTTAGGTACATTTTGCTATAGATAGTTTTTTTATTTTCTACATCGATACTTTTTAAATCTCAATGATTTTACCGGTGGAAATATATTCCAACTTATCTTTCATTATATCTTTTAAGAAATTATACTGCTCCACGCCGGTACAATGACATGTAAAATATTTTGTATCATAGCTATTCAAGATTTTTGCAGCACTGACAAGTTGTTCTTTGTCAGTTGTAGTCGGATTTAAATCTTTAAAATGAAAACCGCCGATTAACACATCGGGCGTAAACCATTGCATAATATTTAATATTCCTTTATGCGAACAGCCACTGAAAAGCACACGTTTACCGTTTTCTTTTATCAAAAAATACTGTTCATGACGAAAATCTTCCGGCACAAAATTATCATTTTCAAATATTGTCAAACCAAAAGGATTCGTCTCGTACGCACGTTTTTTATCGTTACATGAAAAAAGTTCAAATCCTTCGGCAATTTCTAAACTCTCATCAACAAACACCAAACGATTGCTATTTGCCAACTTTTCGTCCAATCCGATAAACTTTGCCGTCCCGTTGTAATGAGATTCAAATGCGTAAGTGTTGATATAAATCGGTGCGGTTTTGTTTATTTCAAGAAATGTTTCCATTCCGCCGCCGTGGTCATAATGTCCGTGTGAAAGTATCGCAAAATCGACATCTGCAAGATTAATATTCATTTCAGAAGCATTTTTTGCAAATAAATCTGACTTTCCCATATCAAAAAGTATTTTCTTTCCGTTAGCTTCTATATATAAACTCAATCCATGTTCTGTCTGAAATTTTTCATTTTCGCAAGTATTTTCCAATAAAGAAGTAATTTTCATTTAATTTTCCTTGAATTTTTAGATTCTGATTATACCATAACATTAAAAAGAAATTGTGTAACGGAGAATATTCTTGAAAAATATACCAATACGAATCTCAATGTACCTAGGGGGATTATTTATCTTAACTTTGGGAATTGCCTTATCTGTAAAATCTGATTTGGGTGTGTCACCGTTGAGTTCTCTTCCCTACACTGCAACTTGTGTTTGGGGCGTAGAAATGGGAAAAGCTACTATAATTTTTCATTGCGGACTTGTACTTTTGCAAATTTTACTACTAAGGAAAAACTTCAATCCTAAAAATTTCCTTCAAATCATCGCCGGAATAATCTTTGGATATTTCACTACATTCTGCAATTATCTGTTTTATTTTGTTCCCACACCAAATAGTATGACTGTCAAAATAATTTTGGCGATAGTAAGCACATCTTTGACCGCAATCGGAATTTTTCTTTATCTCCCGGCAAATATTATTCCGTTAGCCGGCGAAGGTATTATAGATGCGACATCTAAAGTCACAAAAATAGATTTTTCAATTACCAAAATCACTTTTGATTTTATTAACGTTATTATTTCACTAATTATTTGTTTTGTTACATTACACACATTTGCCAGCGTAGGAATCGGGACGTTACTTGCTGCACTTCTTGTAGGAGTACAACACGGCTGGCTCGTCAAATTGCTCGGAAAACAACGCGACAAACTGTTAAATAACTAATAGGTTAACACAATCATTTAAAGTCGCGTGCATATCCATAAGGGAAATTCAAAGCTTTACGGTCTGCATCAGTTACGGGAGCAAACGCCTTGCGGAACAACATAAGCTCTCCGCGACTGTTTGTCCACAGATTTGCCG
>JAXJQT010000299.1:0-1830 GCA_036311025.1 Spirochaetota bacterium | reverse complement strand
CTACAAAAGCTATTGTAAATGATGCGATATTTGCAAGTGAAAATGATGCGGTTGTAGCCGTTGTTGACGGAATGTTTGAAGCAAAATCAGTAGGAACTGCAAAAATCACTGCATCTTATACAGAAACCGGTGTTACACAAAAAGCTGAAATTATTGTTACCGTAAGTTCTGCAAAAGTTGTAGAAAGTTTGAAAATGCAAATAGACGGAGTACATACAACATACACACTAAAAGCAATCGCTGCATATTCAGACGGTTCTGAATCTGACGTGACAGACAAGGTTGTTTTTCAAATTGCAAAAGGTGATGATATAGCTACTTTGGCGACTAATATTTTGACAGCTACAGCAAATGGTAAAGTGACAGTACTTGCTTCATACGAAGAAGCCGGTGCGAAAGTAAGTTGTCAAAATGAATTTGATGTGAAAATTGACAGTGTGGCAATCACCGGTTTGACAGTGAATTTATCTTCAGCTTCTGTAGAAGTCGGAAAAACAGCAAATGTGACTGTGACAGCTAATTATTCAGACGGCACAACAAAAGATGTTACTGCTGAAGCTAAAGTGACTGTCGAGGGAACTGCAGCGACATTAAGCGGAACAACTGTTACAGGTGCGTCTGCCGGTAAAGCTGTGATAAAAGCGACTTATGAAACTCAAGAAGCAAGTGCTTCTCTTACAGTAAAACAAGCAATCAACGGATACCGCGTTCATTTCTATGGTGCTAGTTGGAGTACATATAAAATTTATTATTACAATAGTGCTAAAGAAGTTGTTTCTGTATGGGATAGTATGCCTAGTATGAAATCAGAAACTGACGGACATTTTTATGATTTGACAGAATCATGGGTAGCTGCTGGTAAAACAATGGTAATCTTCTATGGTGGAGACAATAATAATCGTTATCCGGCAGACCAAATGGATGGTGTTACACTTCCTACAGGTGTAAATGAAGCTTGGTTTAATTTTGCGACAAAAGAATTTGAAACAGCAAATCCGTTCAGTACAGACCCTACGGTAGGTTTGAGTCCGAGCGGAAATGTTCAGTTCAGCGGTGCAAAACAGTCTGTAAAATTGACAGCTGCAAATTGTACATCAGCAAAATATACAACAGACGGAAGCGACCCTAAATCAGGCGGAACTGCTTATACTGACGGTCAAACTATTTCAGTAGGTGAAAGTCTTTCTATCGGACAATCCGTAACAGTGAAAGTTTGGGGAACTGACGGAAGTTTGGAATCTACTGCAAGTGCTACATTTACAAAAGTAGATAAACCTGCAACTCCGACACGATTGGGGGCTTACTATACAAGTTCAGCTACTGCATTCAGTATTTGGTCACCTGATTCCGGTAATGTAACGGTAACTGTTACTCCGAAAGGCGGAACAGCAAAAGAATATACTTGTACAGCCGGATTTAAAGTTGACGGAGATTATCCTGATTCATCAAATATTTACGGTGTATCTGTAAGCGGAGACTTACACTTGGCTGAATACCAATTCAAAATTAACGGAAAAGCAGTACGTGACCCATACGGTGTGATGGTTAAATATGAAAATGATGATGCGAAAACTAATATTATAAAACAAAGTTATCCAGAATCAAATTGTACTGTGACAAGTTATGCAGGTTCTTCTGTAAATATAGTAATTGATCTTGAAAGAATTTCACCGACTAGCGGAAGTTGGGCTAGTAGACCAGCTCTTGAAAATCGTGCAAAATCTGTAGTTTATGAAATTCATGTAGGTGACTTTACATCTCATTCCAGTTGGGGAGGTTCTGCTTCAAAAGCCGGAAAATTTGCGGGAATGGTAGAAACCGGAACAAAAT
>JAXJQT010000298.1:0-2370 GCA_036311025.1 Spirochaetota bacterium | reverse complement strand
TTTTTGTTCTAATGTGAATTTCTCTAAGACATCACGCAACATTGCAGATGTTATCAAATAGGAATTATATCTAAATGGAAATTCTTTAGTATATTCAGCTTCTTCGGCTATTGTTTTTGATTGTGCAAATGCAGTATTGAAAAAACGCGAAGATTGCAATTTAAAGCGTTCTTCGGAATATAACGGAAACTGTTTTTCTAATGCCGTAGCTGTACTTCTGACAGCGGAATAACCGACTGAATTTTTTACGCTTATAGCATAAAGGCACTGCAAATAGGGGTTCTTGCCTTTTTCTTCTATTAGAATTGTTGAAAAATCACGTTTTCTACCGATGGCAGCACATAGTTGTTGGAGTACTTCACCTTCTTTTAAAGATTGAACTCTTTTTAATGCTTGTCTGATAGAATAAGGTTCCGGTGCTTTATTTGCCAGCCACGATGCAAATATTGAATAGAAGTGTTCTTTGGTTTCTTTAAAAAGTTGTTGAAAATGCGAAATCTGCAACGTGTCTTTATTTAATCTACGTTTTTTTATATCTGAAACCAAAGTGGTAAAATACTCAATTATTTGGTTTCGATTCTTTTCATATGATGATTTTTTTATCAATTGTACGATTAAAGGAACAAAATCAATTTTCTCGTCAATCATATTTAAAGTTTTCAAATCTTTTTTTAGATAAGTAGCTTCAAGAATCGGGGCATAATCCAATCCTACAGGAATTCCTTTTTTCTTTATATACGGTTCTATAAGATTAGGATTATTTTCCGTCATTGCATAATGAAAATACAAATCAAATGCTTCACGATAAAAAAGATGCTGTGAATCGGAAAGAATGCGTTTTGTAAATTCTAACGTCGACTTATTAAAGCCGTATAAAATATAAGATTGATAAGCAAGAGCGAAATATAAATCCTGATTCGAAAATAAAATATCGTCCGGATTATCTTTTACTTCGTTTAACAATAAACACAAAGCTTCATTGTTTTGTGCAAGCTCTGTGTCTATTGTTGTTTTATTTTGAGAATGTGAACATGAAGAAAATGCAATACACATCAAAATTAAAATGAATATTTTGTGCACGCAAACCTTACCTTGTTTCTTTATCAATCTTGTCAAATAAATATTGCTGTCCTAAAATATCTGAACAAGTAACAAAAGATGTTATGGTTACACCGACAATTCCCGGGAAAATCAATGACTGACCTGTGTAGTAAAAACCGTCAAGCTTGGTTTTAGCTCTTATAGGAGCTCTCATTTGTTCCATATTGTGTTTGATTCCAAAAATACATCCTTGAGGGCTGTTGGTAAAATGCTCATTTGTAAGCGGAGTAGAAGAGTCTACAAAGTCAACTTTTCCTGCGATTTCAGGGATGTGTAATTCCAATTGTCGCATAACATTTTCTTGTATTTGTGCTTTGAAATCTTTGTATTCTTGCGGTCGTTTTCCAAACTTACTATTACTCCATTGTTGATAATTATTGTAAGTATCCATTGAAATTGTTTCAATCAATTCTTTACCGTCTGCAGTTTTGCCCAAACGAGCAGTAGGTACGGTAAAATACATAAAACTGTCTTTTGGTAATGCAGAAGCGGGATTTTTGTATAAATCATCAATGTCGTATGACGGGAAATACAATACATCGTGCTTGTAAGCTGATAAGTCTGCACTTGTAGCCACGTATGCACCGAAATGACTTGACGTATTTTCCATTTCCATAATTCGGTTTGTATAAGCACTTCTGAATGGATTTTCGTCGAACATAGAAAAAGATAATTTCGGATTAGCAGAGAAAATTATAGAATCACATTCATAATAATCTTCATCTTCAGTGACAACACCGCGAATCTTTTTATTTTCAGTTTTTATGTTTACGACTTTCTTTCTGAAAGCAATCTCTCCGCCGTTTTCTTTAAGACTTTCAACAAGTGCGTTACATAACGCATCGCCGCCGCCTTTTATATCTGTTGTAGAAGAATATAATGCATTAAAGAAAATTGCATGAGTTCCTAACGGCGTTTCTGACGGAGGAACTCCGTATAAATAGGAATGAGCTAAAAGTACGGCTTTTAGCTTTTCGCTGGCACCGATAGAGTTTAAAAAATCCATGACTGAGATTTCAAAAGAAGCGTGCTCTTTGTCCATATCACCGATGTGGTCACGATTGAAATAAACAAAGTAACGTTTCAATTCCGTGATTTTCTTTAAGAATAAATCAATAGCTTTCTTTTCATCAGGAAAAGTTTTATTTAATAATTCTTGCAATGAATCAAGTCCGGAATGGAGATCCAGTTTGAAATCCGGAAAATGTAATGAATGAAAATGCTCTTTATTGTAAGGAACAAGTTCTATTTTGTCCATGATTCCTAAGT
>JAXJQT010000297.1:0-5564 GCA_036311025.1 Spirochaetota bacterium | reverse complement strand
GAAAAATAAGTGTATTAGTATTGTTTTTGTTAATTATTTTTACAGCATATTCTCAACAGTCCGATTCAACATCGGATATCAGTATGGATGTAACATCTGATACGACAGAATCTACAGATTTTGATAATGTAGATTCGGCAAATGATGCCAGCAGTGATGTGACATCGCAAACAGGTTTTTATGTTTCAACTTTACCGGCAGAAGACGATCCTTTTGCACATTATAATCCTCGATTGTTTTGGAAAACAGATAATTACCAAAAAACTTTGATTCGTAACAGAATACCTTTTTTCTTTATTGATGAACTTGATGTGAGAAATCTTACTTTAAATACAAATGTTTCTTTGCGTACTCCGTATACTCAAATTCCTTTCGGCGGACTTTCGGCTGTTTTTAACGGTTCAAGACACGGAGCAAGAGGTTTGGATTTTGGTTTTTATTACAGAGACGAACATTTGCTCGACGGTCGCGTGATGTTGAGTGCATTGAACTCATTTGCATTTAACGGTTCGTTTTATACTCTTGTTGGTGTGGATGTTTTCCCCGGCAGTGAAGAACGAAAGCTCAAACTAATGGCAAATATGGCAGTTTATACTACTGCACCGCAATATGGTTTGATGTCCGAGCGTAATTCGAAAATCGGCGGAATGTTGGCTAAAATTACCGATAAGTTGGGGCTGGATTTTTCTACGGTAAATAAAACCGGCTTTCATTTCATGTTCGCAGGTGAATATAAGCTTCCGTTTGATATCTATGCGTTAGGTGCATTAAAATTCAATTATAATCATATTTCATCGAGATTAGTAGATGCATTCGGAAAAGACTATCCGGCAAAATCAGAATCTCTGAATGAAGATTTTCTATCTTTGGGGCTTGTAGTAAAGGCTACTCGTGATACTCGTAAACAGGAAAAAGCTTTACGTACGGGAAATCTGTTGACAGGAAGTTTCAGTTTGGATTTACCGCTGGTTGAGTCTGATTACTACAAAAATCAGGCGTTTATTCCGCAATTTTCTATTAATGCGACAGATGTTTATTGTAAGAAAGTTTATAAAGACTATGCGATACAAGCTCGTGCGTTTGTCGGATACAATTACGGTTATTTGACTAATTTATCGGGAGACGGGGCGGTTCGCGGATTGTCATTAGGAAGTTTTTCCGGTTTTGGGTATGCTTTGGCAAATATTGAAGCAAGTATTCCGGTAATGTATATAGATTTGCATGATACAGCCAATTACACTCACAGACAAAAAGTAACTTATTTGATGTATTTGAATTTATTTGTTGACGGCGGAATTGCTTTTTCTAATGACGAAATGAAAATACGTGATTATGAGTATTTATCTAAAAACACATATTTAAAAGATTTTCGTTGTTATGTTGATGATAAAAATTATTTGACATACGCATTAAGTGCTGGCGGCGGTATAACATTTGTGCCGTACTTCTTGCATTTTACGGTACGTATTGATGTCGGTGTAAATATTTTGGAATCAGCTTTAGAACAGAAAGCTCCGTCTATCGGATTGACAGTTTCTTTTAATGATATGTTTTAATATATTCGCGAATTTAGTTACTAAAATTTTTCAGATTATGAAAAATAATATTTATAGTATTTAAAAAAGTCAAAATTGAAATATACTGTTTTCTTATCCGAGAAGATTTTATTTATAAAATTAAATGAGGAGGCTTTGTGAAACAGTTTGTTAATCATTTGACAGAATTCGGGAAACGCACAATAATTACTTTAACTCCCTTTTTGGTTTATTATGTCGCTGTCTTGATTTTTTTGTCACCTGTGGTATCAAATTTATTCTCATCATCTAATGAACAGCAAATAAAGTCTGCAATAACAAGAAAGATTTTGACGGAATATTGTAATGATAAAAAATTAGCCGGACTTTTTATAAAAGTGGGCAAACTGTACGATATCGATCCGTTTTTTTTATACAGTGTAGCAAATGCGAGTTCTCAAATGCAAGCTGATAAAGTTACCGAGAGAGCCGGCGGAGCGAAACTTGTGGGATTGATGCAAATAAACTCAAAGGACTACACAAAATATTCTCCCAAAAATCTTTTTGACTCGGAAATAAACTTAAAATTGGGAGCCAAAGAACTGCGTAAAGCGATGGATTACGGAAAAGGTCACATGATAAAGACTTTGGCTGTATATCATGCTGATGACCTTACATCGCAAAATGCTAAATACGGCCAAGCGACACTTGACTATATTGAAAATGTTCGAAAAAGCTATTCAGACATTCAACGCTCAGAAAAATTGTACATTCAAGAGAATTACGATTTGTTTAGTAAAGAAAGAAATATTCAACAGTAAAAATTATACTTATAAAAAACATACATTCATTGCACTTAAAGTTAATTTTTGTTAAACTCTGCCAAAATTTTATCTTAAAATATGAAGGTAACAAAATATGAAAAAACTTCTTTCTGGAAATGAAGGTATAGCATTAGGTGCTTATGAAGCCGGAGTCAAAGTTGTTACCGGGTATCCCGGGACTCCGTCTACAGAAATTACGGAGACATTATCAAAGTATAAAGATATTTATACAGAATGGTCTGTAAATGAAAAAGTTGCATTAGAAGTAGCAGCCGGAGCTGCATTGGGCGGAAGTCGTACACTTGTTACGATGAAGCATGTCGGTGTAAATGTTGCAGCCGACCCGTTATTTACAATGTCTTACATCGGAGTAAAAGGCGGTCTTGTAATCGTAAGTGCGGATGACCCACAGTGTCACTCTTCACAAAATGAACAAGACAATCGTCATTATGCACGTGCTGCAAAAATGCCGATGTTTGAACCGTCTGACAGTGAAGAAGCCAGACAAATGACTCGTCTTGCTTTTGAAATAAGTGAAAAATTTGATACTCCCGTATTTTTGCGTCCAACTACTCGTGTATGTCACTCATACAGTGTCGTAGATGTAAATGAAAATGAACGCAAAGAAGTCGATAACGGAAAATTTGAAAGAAATCTATCAAAACACGTAATGATTCCGGCTTATGCAAGAGCCAGACATTTTGATGTAGAAGACAGAACTGCAAAACTCAAAGAGTTTGCTGAAACTGCGGATGTTAATACGGTAGAACTTAATGATACTGAGATTGGTTTTATCACATCAGGTGTTTCATATAACTATGTAAAAGAAATTGCCGGAAATGCATCTGTTTTAAAGCTTGGTATGGTGTATCCGCTGCCTGAAAATAAAATCAAAGATTTTTGCAGCAAAGTAAAAAAGGTTTATGTCGTAGAAGAATTGGAACCGTTCTTTGAAGACCAAATTAAAGCAATGGGATGTGATGTTGAAGGTAAAAAGTTTTTCCCTATTACCGGAGAGCTTGCTCCTGATAATGTAGAAGAATTGCTTTACGGTAAAAAAGAACTTCTTCCTTCTGAGAAAATTCTTGCTCGTCCGCCGGCACTTTGTCCGGGATGTCCTCATTCATTCGTTTATAACGTATTGAAAAAACACAACATTCTCGTTTCCGGAGATATCGGTTGTTATACTCTCGGAGTAATGCCTCCGTTCCAAGTAATAGATACTTGTATTGATATGGGAGCAAGTATTACGGCTGCTCAAGGGCTTGAGATTGCCGATCCGTCAATTAAACATGCTGCGGTAATCGGAGATTCAACCTTCGCTCATTCCGGAATTACCGGATTGATTAATGCCGCTTATAATAAACGTAATACGCTTGTTATCGTATTGGATAACTCTATTACGGCAATGACCGGAATGCAACACAATCCGTTCTCCGGAGAAACTATTCGCGGTGAACAAGCCGTTCAGGTAAATTATGAGTATTTGGCAAAAGCAGTCGGAATTGAAGATGAAAACTTTATGGAAGTAAATGCTTACAAACCGGATGAAATAGAATCGGCTATTGTAAAATTGTCTGACTCCGGAAAATTATCACTTCTTGTGGTTAAAGGAATTTGTGTTATTTACAATCGCAAGAAGAATAAAAAGAAAGAAGGGGTGTAAACATGGATAAAGTATTTAATTTATTAATAGTCGGTGTAGGCGGACAGGGAACAATTCTTGCAAGTAATATTGTTTCTCAGGCGGCTATGAATGCCGGGCTTGATGCTAAAAAAAGTGAAATTCACGGAATGAGTCAACGTGGTGGTGCAGTATTCAGTCATGTGCGTTTCGGAGAAAAAGTTTATTCTCCGGTTATTGCTAAAGGAAAAGTTGATGTTCTTTTATCATTGGAAGAAATGGAAACATTGCGTTGGACTGAATTTCTTAATAAAGACAGTCGTTTGATAGTATTAAATAACAGAATTTTACCGGCAAATACGGCCGAGTATCCTCAGGGACTTACAGAAAAAATTAAATCTCAATTTAATAATGTAATTTCTATAGATCCGGAAGAGTACACTAAGAAATTGGGAAATGCAAAATATCTTAATGTATTCTTGCTGGGCGTTTTATCTAACTATGTAAAATTGCCGGAAGAATCCTGGAAAGATGCGATACAGTCACTTGTTCCTAACGGAACTTTTGATAAAAACTATGAAGCATTCTTAATCGGTAAAGATTATAAGTAAGATTGTTACTTTAAAGCAGTGATTAATTCTTTCTATAAAGATTAATCTGCTGCTTTTTTTTTAATGCATAAAAAATAATGGAGATTATAAAAAATGATGTGGAATGAAAAAATAGAGACTATGAGTCGTGAAGATAAAAAGAAGCTGCAAGGTGAGCGACTTATAGAATTGGTTAAAAGACTTTATGAAAATGTTCCTTTTTATAAACAGAGAATGGATGAAAAAGGGGTTACTCCGCAAGACATTAAAAGCATTGAAGATATTTCGAAATTGCCTTTTATGACTAAAAGCGATTTGCGTGAAGTTTATCCCCACGGACTTTTAGCTGTAAAGCAAGAAGATATAGTAGAAGTTCACATGTCATCTGGAACTACGGGGAAACCGGTAGTAATGGAATATACAAGAAATGATATAGACAACTGGGCTGAAGCCGTTGCACGTGCACTTACGATGACAGGCGTATCAAAAAGCAGTACGGTTCAGGTTTCGTACGGATACGGACTTTTTACCGGCGGATTCGGTATTCACCACGGCGGACAAAAAATCGGTGCTAGCGTAATTCCTATGTCCGGCGGAAATACAAAAAAACAGTTGCAAGTATTACAAGATTTTCAACCTGAATATTTGGCATGTACACCGTCATATGCAATGTATTTGGCAGAAGCAGCCATTGAAGAAGGTCTTGTAGATAAATTAAACTTAAAATACGGGATATTCGGTGCGGAGCCTTGGAGTGAGGCAATGCGTAAGGAAATAGAAACTAAGCTTAATATTAAAGCTTTGGATATTTATGGTTTGACTGAAATTTCCGGTCCGGGTGTAGCAATGGAATGTGAATATCAAGACATGTTGCATGTTGCAGATGATTTATTTTATCCGGAAATTATAAATCCGGAAACAGGAGAAGTACTGCCTTTCGGTGAAAAAGGTGAGCTTGTATTTACAACATTGACAAAAGAGGGAACTCCCGTATTGCGATACAGAACAAAAG
>JAXJQT010000296.1:0-2707 GCA_036311025.1 Spirochaetota bacterium | reverse complement strand
TTCCCCTTCCCTGCACTTAAAGAAAAAAGTTCTTATGTTCACATTCCATACTCATCAGATTTAAGTTTCTTGATAATATATGAACATCACAAAACTTCTACAGATAAAAAAAACTGAGAAGATTATCTGAAAAAAAGATGAAGTGTACTCTAAAAAATAATGCACTTCATCTCATAATCTAAAATGAAACAATCTTTATAACTTAATCTGTTAATATAGATTTTTTCTTTGATAAAAGAGAAACATCCTCACCGTCTAAAATTTTATTTACAGTACGCATAGCACACATTTTTCCGCACATAGAACAAGTATGACGCTCGCTAGGCGGTGTACTTTCGTAATATTCACGTGCCTTGTCCGGGTCTATTGCATATTTAAACATTTCTTCATAATCTACACGTCGCCGTGCATCACTCATTTTATTATCGATATCTCTGGCTCCGGGAAGTCCTTTTGCGATATCTGCTGCATGAGCTGCAATCTTAGAAGCAATAATTCCTTCTTTTACATCATCGACATCAGGTAATCTAAGGTGTTCGGCCGGTGTAACATAACAGAGAAAATCAGCTCCGTTTACAGCTGCTATAGCACCACCTATGGCACTGGTAATATGGTCGTATCCCGGAGCAATGTCTGTTACCAAAGGTCCCAAAACATAAAACGGTGCGTTATAACACAGACGTTTTTGAATTTGCATATTAGCAGCAATTTCATTTAACGCCATATGACCCGGCCCTTCAATCATCACCTGAACATCACGTTTCCATGCTCTTTTGGTAAGAAGTCCAAGTTGTGTAAGTTCAGCAATCTGCCCGGCATCGGTACTGTCATTAACAGAACCGGGACGCATAGCATCCCCAAGAGAAATTGTCACGTCATAACTTCTTAAAATTTCTAAAACATCATCATAATATTCATAAAAAGGATTTTCATTACCTGTCATCTCCATCCAGGCAAACAACAAAGAACCACCGCGAGAAACAATATTTGTCAATCGTTTTGTTTCTTTGAACATTGAAATAACATTTCTTGTGATTCCGGCGTGAATAGTAACAAAGTCAACTCCCTGTTTTGCATGAGCTTCTACGACAGACAAAAAGTCTTTTGCACTGATATCAAGCAAATCTTTTTCAAGATAACCGATTGCATCGTACATAGGAACGGTTCCAATCATAGCTGACGACGATTCTATTAATTTCTGGCGAAAATTCGAAGTTTTTCCATAGTTTGACAAATCCATTATCGCTTCAACGTTATATTTTTGGCATAATTTAACTTTTTCCATTTCACGTTCATAATCAATGCTGTCACCGGAAATACCGAGATTAACATTTATTTTTGTACGTAACCCTTGCCCGATACCTTCTGGACTCAAAGATTTGTGATTGCGATTCGCCGGAATAACAATAGAACCGGCAGCTACACGCTCGCAAATTGTTTCTACAGAGATTTTTTCCTTTTCCGCTACAACACGCATTTGCTCTGTGATAATGTTTTGGCGTGCTGCGTGCATTTGTGTTACCCAACTCATATAAAGTTCCTCCATTTTGATAAAATATAACTGGTCAAAGAACGTTTTCCTTAAATCCTTGACTCAACTTTGTTCCGGTTCCCTAAAAATTGTGAAATCGGAATAAAAAAAGCGGGAAACTCGATAAAATGAGCAATCCCGCTTAATACAAAATGGATTTTAATAAAGTCTTTTAAACAGACTACAATCACAATAATTTGCATTTTATCCCTACGTCAGCATTATCTGAACAGGTTCAGCGGGTCGAATCATAAAAAGTGATTCCTCTCAGCCTGCAAATACAAGCTCCCCATATATTAACCGTAAAGTACAATCACAAAAAATATTTGTCAAATAGTTTATTCATTATTTTACAGGCTAAACTTTGACAATAAAACGATTTGCTGATATATTCGCACGCAGGAGCAAATATTTGCTTGAGTTTATTAAGATGAATCGTAAAGTTATTTTTATCGCTATTATTACACTCTTATTGCCTGTATGGCTTTGTGCCGTGCCGGCGTTACCTTTCTCTCAGATACGAAACACTCCGGAAATGCGAGATTTGGCTATCAACAATAATTTGATATCAGACGAAGGTTACAAGCCTATTATGCCATGGGAATACCCTGTAGATTTTTTAATTTTGTATTCCGGATTATGGCTTACTGCTGGAATCACGGCACCTATGTGGGATACCGGTGTTTCACTTCCGTCAGCAAATAACAGTTTTGCCGATAGATTGATGATGGAGCCGTTTAATACAAGAAAAGAAAATGTGTTTTCTGTTTGGTATGACGCTTCCGGTGAAAAGGTTCGTGATTTTAACAATGACGAAATGTATGTACCTAACGGTACTTTTTATGCAAAAAATATTGTCGAGCCGTTAATGTTTACATATATGGCATTATATCTACGTTCAAAAAATTACAATATCGCATTGATGATAGGAGAAATATTTACCTTGTCTATTCTATATGAATTTACAGTGCGACCTGTTTTCAGAGTTTCAAGTTTTGAACAGCTGTTAAAAAATCCGGCAGTAGGAATCCTTGCCGGTATTTTGATTGACGAGATAGCGACTTATTTACTTACAACACCGAATATCGGACTGCATGCACTGGCGTACATTTTAAATCCTTTCAAAGCATTACCTACTTCACGTGTTCATGGATTAATATTTTTACAACCTTATAC
>JAXJQT010000295.1:0-1109 GCA_036311025.1 Spirochaetota bacterium | reverse complement strand
CTATTAATGTAGATTTTTGGATTGCGAGAGGATAAACAAGAGCTGAAATCCCCAAAATGATTAGAATGTTTAAGATGTTTCAATAAAGAGATTTCCTTTGCCGCATTTTCTTCTGCATCTGTATTTTCTGTCTTCTGTAAAGATGCTTCTTTTTTTGCACCGATAAATAAATAAGACAAATATGCCGCAAAAATTACCAACATAATCACCGCGTCGATTCTGCTGATGTTACCGTCAAAACCGAGTAAATACAAAACTGCAGTAGCAAGTAAGACTACCGGAATATCAACTATTAATGTAGATTTTTGGATTGCGAGAGGATAAACAAGAGCTGAAATCCCCAAAATGATTAGAATGTTTAAGATGTTGGAACCTACGATGTTGCCTATCGTAATATCAGCACTACCGTCGAATGCTGCCGTAATACTCACCGCCGCTTCCGGTGCACTTGTTCCCATTGCTACAATAGTAAGTCCAATGACCAATTGAGGAATTCCGAATTTTGTAGCGATTCCGGAAGCTCCGTCGACAAATAAATCTGCCCCTTTTACCAGCATTACAAAACCGGCTACCAGAAGCAAAAGCTGAATTGCCATTTCCATTTGTTTTTCTCCTTAAAAAATGGTTTATTTTTCGCAATTCAGGTCTTATTCTATTCTGGGATTTCAACAAAACAAGACCCGACTGCATTTATATTGCAGACAAGTCTCGCTGCTTAGTTACAAAACCGGATTCGGCAAAAGCCAAATCGTACTGACGGCAATGTAAACGAAGTCAAATGTGACCTCGCCGGCTACTCCCTTGTTCAGACTGCATAAAACCAAAAACGAAGAATATTGTCAAGTCATTAAAAAAGGCGAGTTTGGGAAGACAGACAGATTAATTTTATAACGACAAGCTGCCGGAACAATCGAGCAGCTTGTTTTTTTACGTCCATTTCCCCCCATTTTTACCGGTAAAACAACGTCGGACAACATGTACTCAAACGTCGTTTAAATGGCGTTTCAGAGAGTAAAAAGAATAAAATTAGTAAAAAATCTTTCAATTGTGCAGTAGAATGAAAAAAAGTTGCATTAAAGCAAATAGAGAAAAGTTTTTTTCTCTTTGAT
>JAXJQT010000294.1:0-5858 GCA_036311025.1 Spirochaetota bacterium | reverse complement strand
ATTCAGGTTACAAAGTGCGATATGTTCAAAACATTACCGATGTAGGTCATTTAGTGGGAGATGCCGACGAGGGAGAAGATAAGATTTCACGTCAGGCGGCTCTTGAAAAACAAGAACCTGTAGAAATTGCTTACAAATACGAGTTGTCATATTTTGAAGATATGCGTCGATTAAACGTTTTACCGCCGGATATAAGTTGTCGTGCTACCGGTCATATAATAGAAATTATTTCTCATGTACAAGCATTAATCGACAAAGGTTATGCTTATGTCACTGACAAAGGTAATGTTTATTTCGAGGTTAAAAAGTTCAAGTCTTACGGAAAGTTGTCCGGACGTAATCTTGATGATACAAAAAGCGGCGAAAGAATAGATGTTGCGACCGACAAGAAAGCTCCGGAAGACTTTGCGTTGTGGAAATCTGCCGACGGCGGACATTTGATGAAATGGCCTTCACCTTGGGGTGACGGATATCCGGGCTGGCATATAGAATGTTCTGTAATGTCACGCAAATATATCGGTGATACGCTTGATATTCACGGCGGCGGAATGGATAATATTTTCCCTCATCATGAATGTGAAATCGCACAATCGGAAGCTTTGACCGAAAAACCTTTTGTAAGATATTTTATCCACAACAATATGCTTACGGTAAACGGTTCAAAAATGGGAAAATCTTTGGGTAACTTTATTGTATTGAAAGACCTTTTTACAAGAATGAATCCGATGGTTTTACGTTTTTATATTTTGCAGTCTCACTACAGAAGCGTGCTTGATTTCTCTGATGAATCAATGAACGCCGCCGGAGTAGGTTTTGAGCGTCTTCGCAATTCTATTTTTGCGTTGAAAGATGTAAAAGTTGCAGAAAATGACGATTTGACGGCTTACCCGGAACTTGACGCATTGAAAAAAGAATTTCTTGCTGCGATGGATGACGATTTTAATACACCGATTGCGATTTCCGTATTGTACGAAATCTTGAAACATTCAAACAATGAGCTAAATAAAGCTGAGCGTGATAATGCAAAATTGGAAGCCGTAAAACGCATGATTTTAGCTTTTACCGAAGATATTTTAGGATTCAACTGGAATATGGCAGACGGCGGCAACAATGAAACTGACGGCAATCGTGAAGATGAATTGATTAAATTTCTAATTGAAATAAGAAAGCAATACAGAGCCGAAAAAAACTTTGCGATGTCTGATAAAATCCGCGATACATTAAAAGAAATCGGAGTTACATTAAAAGACGCACCGCAAGGAACGACTTACACTGTTTCATAAAAAAGCGGTACCGTGAGGAAATAAATGCTAAAAAGATTTTTGATTATCTGCTGTTTTGCGATATGTACACTTGTTTCTTCTTTCGCACAATCGTTTGCATCATCGATGAGCGTGACTGCGGAAGAAAAACGTTATTTTTTTCAACTGGGAACCGGGATTTATTATAAATTCGATATCGGTTCGGAATTTTTTACAAATTCGGCTAATCGTGTTTTTTTTGATGTTCCGCTGTTTTTTGAAGCAGATTTCAGATTGTTTCAACTTTTTTCCGTAAGTACGGGGATTTCTTTTGATTACAATCTGGAATACTACATTGACGGCGACTATGACATTTATAAAAACTCACTTCTTATCGATGTGCCGGTTAATTTTAAATTTTATCCGCTTGCAAAAAAAGATGAACGATTTGATTCTTTTTACCTGGGAGCCGGGCTTTTTTTCAGAGCGTGGGTAGTGAATACTTATGCGGCTTATTCTGATGATGAAACTCATTACGGTAATGCTTACGAGCCGCAAAGCGACGTGGTAGCACCGGGAGATTGTTTTGTGCCGGTAAATGTGGGGCTTAGTTTGTTTCTGGGAAATGTACTCAGACTCAACGAACAAACCGGCTTGGGCGTAGAACTTTCACTAAAGTACGCTTTTATTCCGTATGAAAACGGTTACCTTGCCAATCCTAACTATCACGGCGTTTCCGGAAATACACTTTTAAGCTTTTGGGGCGACATCGGAATGCGTTTCTTTGTCCGATTCTTGTTGAACAACAAAGCGATGGAATATAGGTATTAAGACCGGCGAGGGAATAAGGGAATGTATTGTGAAAACAACATAGACAGAACTGCAAAGCCGTTTGTAAAATGGGTTGGTGGAAAAAGCCAATTACTTAATGAAATCAGGCGAAAATATCCTCAAAATATCGAAAAGTATTGTGAGCCATTTGTTGGTGGTGGTGCAGTACTTTTTGATATTTTGCAAACTTTTCAACCAAGCGAAGTTTTAATAAACGATATAAACAAAGAACTTATAAATACGTATTCACAAGTAAAAAATAGTTGTGAAGAATTGATTTTGCAACTTAATGGACTTCAAGAAAAATATAAGAAACTTTCAGAAGAAGAAAGAAAAATTTTATTTTATGAAAAGCGTAATCGTTATAATGAAATTAAAATAAATGATAATGAAACAGAGAATTTAGAAAAAGCAGTTCTTTTTATCTTTTTAAACAAAACTTGTTTTAATGGTTTGTATCGAGTTAATTCAAAAGGTTTATTTAATGTGCCTTTTAACAAGGCAAAAAATCCTTTGATTTGCGATACGGAGAATTTGCGTTCTTGTAGTTATCTTTTGCAAAACGTAACATTAAAAGTTGGAGATTACAAAGAATGTGAGAGCTTTATTGATGAAAAGACGTTTGTTTATATAGACCCACCTTACAGACCTTTAACGCAAACATCTGCTTTTACTTCATATTCAGAAAATCAATTTTCAGATAAAGAACAAATTGAACTTGCAGATTTTATTGAGAAACTTTCAACCAATGGGGCAACTGTTGTTGCAAGTAATTCAGATCCCAAAAACAGTGATGAGAACGATAACTTTTTTGATGAATTGTACGCTGATTTTGAAATTGAAAGAGTATTTGCTTCTAGAATGGTAAATTCAAAAGGTAATGGAAGAGGCGTAATAAAAGAACTACTTATTGCTAATTTTAAAAAGCTTATTATATTCAAATACCAAAATACCTAAAATATTTAATATGATATTACTAAAATAAACAGGAGAATTTTATGACTTTTGATATTAGAGGAACAAAAACAGAATCGGATAATTCGATTTTTAATAATTTTGTAGATTTTATTAAGGAACAAGATTTTGACGGTTGGGAATATCTAGGAATGAGTGTAGAACTAGACCCAACAGTTTGTTATTCAGATGAATCTATTCTTATTAGATGGCAAGATTTAGATGAAGGTTTTAATGATAGAATCGTTTTTAATACCATAGAAGAATTTAAGAAAAATTTTAAAAGAGTTGTAGCATGATGAAACGAGATTTTACACACTGGCTTTCTAAATTTCGTGGAAGTATTGCAAACTACGGATATTATATAGATTTTAACAAAGTACATCGTAATGTCGATGAAATCAAAATTGAGCTTAACATTTTAAACTCTCTTATTGGCTCAAAAGATATTGAAAATGATTTTAAAAATATAATAGTAAAATATCCGGAAACATTAAAATGTATTCCGATTTTACTCGCTGTCAGAGCAAATGAAATTTACGCTATAGATGGAGATGGTGATTTTACTTATAACTTTAAAAATATTAATTACTCAGAAGACCAATATGTTGTATTCATGAAAAAAACAGGATTGCTTGATTTGCTTGAAAAACACATCATCAACAATCTAGTAGATTATGTAACCGGTGTTGAAACAGGGCTTGATTCCAATGGTCGAAAAAATCGTGGCGGTCATCTTATGGAAGATTTGGTTGAAAATTTTATTATAAAAGCTGGATTTGAAAAAAATAAGACCTATTTCAAAGAAATGTATATTCATGAGATTACAGAAAAGTGGGATATTAATCTTTCTGCAATTTCAAATCAAGGTAAAGCTGAAAAACGTTTTGATTTTGTAATCAAGACAGACAAAACAATTTATGGTATTGAAACTAATTTTTATGCAAGCGGTGGCTCAAAGCTCAATGAAACTGCACGTAGTTATAAACAAATAGCTCAAGAAGCTGAAACTATTAACGGTTTTGAATTTGTGTGGTTTACGGATGGTTCAGGCTGGACAAGTGCAAGACATAACTTAGAAGAAACATTTGATACAATGAAACATATTTATTCTATTGATGATTTGGAGAATGGAATAATAAAAGAGGTCTTTAAATGAGTATAGCAACTAATGAATGCCATATGCCGGAAAACATAAAAATAAAAGGTAAAACTCATCCTCTTTTAATTCAATTTCCAGTAAATCATCACTTCATTATTGGAATTTATCAAGGTTCTTTATCTTGTTATGATATGATTATCAGATATAGACAATTGATAAATAATAAATGGACTAGAGTTCGTACTCCTAAGCATATTCATTGGGCTGTTGATGTGCTTATTAAACAAAATGAAAATTCAGAAGCCACAAAAAGATTTGTTGAATTTCTTTTAGATTATTGGTCAAAAGTTGAACCTCTAACATCTGAAATGGACAGGAATAATTTACTAAATATAGAAACTCTTAAAGCTGAAGTAAATGAAGAAGCAAAAAAATATGAGATGTTAGCAGAGAAAGGAGAATACAGTGTAAAATTTCTGATTCTTTTAGCTAAACTTTTAATGTATCAAGAAAAAACTAATTATCCTGAGGCGTATATGTTCAAGAGATTACTAGAACAGTTAAGGGATTGTCCTGATATCTTTTCCGTTATTTCAACTGCGACTTTTCATTGAGGAGTTAATAAAATTTCAATCCAAGCTTTTTATCGTTCAAAAAATCTAGATTTTACTTTGGCAAAAGGAGATTGTCTTGAATTATTGAGACAATTTAATTTTCAATTCAATATGATTTTTGCAGACCCGCCTTATTTTCTTTCTAATAACGGAATATCTGTTCAAAGCGGAAAACAAGTTTCTGTAAATAAAGGTGAATGGGATAAATCTCAAGGGTTTGAAAAAGACAATGACTTTAATCGACAGTGGATTTCACTTTGCCGAGAAAAACTGACAGAAAACGGGACTATTTGGATAAGTGGAACGTATCACAACATTTTTTCAGTTGCTCAAATGTTAAATGAACTGAACTTTAAAATTTTAAATTGCATTACGTGGGCAAAGACAAATCCACCGCCAAATCTTTCTTGCAGATATTTTACTCATTCAACAGAATTTATTTTATGGGCAAGAAAAAATAAGAAAGTAACTCATTATTATAATTATGAGTTGATGAAAGAAATTAACGGCGGTACACAAATGCGTGATTTATGGAGCTTGCCAGCAATTGCAAAATGGGAAAAATCTTGTGGTAAACATCCGACTCAAAAACCGCTTCCGTTACTTGCTCGAATAATTCTAGCTTCCACAAAAGAAAATGAATGGATTTTAGACCCGTTTACAGGAAGTTCGACAACAGGAATCGCAGCTAGTTTATTAAATCGTCGATTTTTGGGCATAGAAAAAGAAAATATATTTTTAGAACTTTCAAAAAATCGTCGTGAAGAAATTAACGATATTTCGAAATTCTATGAATACAAAGAAAGAATTATGAAATATTCAGATAGACCGTTGAAATCAATTTTAGAACTACATGAAAACAAGCTTTATTATGGCGATGATTTACCTGTAGAATAAGAAAAAGCATTCAGAAACAAATGATTTAAGCCATATATTCATTGCTTTGGAAAGATTGAAAAAACTTATTAATGATTGATGTACATTTCAAAAATATCAAATGAATGCGTATATGTACGTTGTACAAATTTTCCGTTGATTCTTACTATTAGTAAGATTGGTTTCTTACACTTGGTAAGATTGGCTTCTTACACTTGGTAAGATTGGCTTCTTACACTT
>JAXJQT010000293.1:0-5237 GCA_036311025.1 Spirochaetota bacterium | reverse complement strand
ATTGAATATCTGTCACTACGCCCTTTTCTTTTACCGGCGAAACCGGCGATGTATTGATTTTCGCTGCAGCCTTATTAAGATTTTGACCGCCGAAACTTTGCAAGTCAGCCAAATCGATGGAAACGAGTACATAGAAGTTTCCTCTGTCTTGAAAAACATCTTCGATTTTAGAATGTTTCAACACGGCAGACGAAACGTGCTTCGACATCGCCTTGACCATGTCGCCGTCATATTCGCCGTCGACCGAGCCGGTAAGTTCTTGCTCCATTTCTTCCATGCAGTTCAAAATACGCACGGCAACCACACGCGACAACTCAGCTCTTGCCAAATTCGCCGCGGCGTTACGCTTCCCGGCGATTCCTGACGCATAGATTTTATACTGCGAAACCGGCGGTTTCTTAAGCCAGTCGGGGTAATTCGCCGCTGTGGCGTGAATTATTGACACAAAAATCATTGTGAACACAAAAATATGCTTTTTCATCACAAAACCTCTTACAAATACTTTCCTTTAGGAATTGACATTTTTTTTTTTTTTTTTACAACATTCTCACATTTTAAGCAAGGAGAAACTTAATCATGAAAAACAAATTGATTCTACTAATCACCATGTTGATTGGAGTGGTTTTCAATATTGTTGCTAACGACTCTGCGACTGAAGGAAAACGAGTAGCAATATTGCCATTTACAGTAAAAGGCAATTTTAATTTTGATCGTTTGTATGCTGAGGTAGCACATGACAATTTTACAACAGCATTAATACAAGGTAAAGCATATAAAGTAGTAGAACGTGCACAACTTGATAAAGCAATGAAAGAATTGAAATTTCAAAGCGGAGCTGACTTTGATGAATCAAGTGCAATGGAAATCGGTAAACTTGCCGGTGCGGAAATTGTTGTAATCGGGATAATCACCGCATTGAAAAACCAGATTGTAGTAAACATCCGCGGTATCAACGTAAAAACAGGTATTGCGGAATTTGCCGAAAGAGATTTTATAAAAAAACAAGAAGAACTGCTGACATCAGTAGAGAAAATCGCAAAGATACTTTCATCATCTGTTGAATCGAGTAATCAAGCTCGTGAAGCTGAACTTACCAAACAACGAGAAATGGAGCTTGCAAAACAACGTGAAGCAGAATTAGCCAGACAACAAGAACTAGAACTTGCTAAACAGAAAGAAATAGAATTGGCAAAGCAACGTGAAGCCGAACTTGTCAAACAACGCGAGAAAGAACTGGCGAAGCAACGTAAAAAAGAATCGCCTAAACGACTTGAAATGCAATTTGCTGATGAGCTTGAAGCTGAGTTAGCAGATTTTGAACGAGAAATAGAATTAGCACAACGCAAAAAGAAAAACGCACCAACTGTAGATTTTTCAATTTCTGAAGAATACGGCAATGTTCCGTTGTCACAGTCAGAAAAGAAATTTCTCGTGAAGTTCTTTCAACAAAAATGGAATATTGACCCAAAAGACACTCAAAAAACTCATGATATTTATAAAAAGCATATCGGAGCCGGAGTCGCACTGGCAACAGTCGGAAGCATAGTTACGGTAGCAGGACTTGCTATGACAATCGCCGGCTTTTGTTACGGCAATTACTGTCAGACTGCACGGAATGTATATGATGATGAGATAGATAGAATCTATAAGAGCAACGCCGTTAATGAAGACGAACGTAGATTTTATGAAGAACAAAGCGAGATTCTCTTAAATAATATTACACCGGCTTTGATTACCGGTGTAGTCGGAATTCCCGTAATTTTCGCCGTAGGTCTTCCTATGTTGGTGATGTCATCATGGCCTTTCATAATTGCTGATAAAACTAAAGCTGTTTACACAAAAGTCACAGGGCAAAAATCATTCGCTCAACGAGCTTCCATTACAGGCGGCTATGACAGAAAAAATGAACGATTAGAAATTGCATTCGGTTATCGCTTTTAAAGAAGATGGGAAAACGTCAGTGTCATTCCGAACTTGTTTCGGAATCTCCGGTTTTCTTTGCAATTTCTGAAACAAGTTCAAGATAACGGCAAATATAAAACGACCGGACATTTTCCCTCTCTCATAACATATATATAAAGGAGAAAAATTATAATGAAAAAATTGATTGTATTAATCACAATGTTACTGGGCGTAATATCCGGAATAAGAGCCAACGAAATGACACAGGGAAAACGTGTGGCTATATTACCGTTTACGGTAAAAGGTGCAAACTTTGATCGTTTGTATGCGGAAGTTGCATTGGACAATTTTACAACTGGTTTGATAAAAGGTAGAACATATCAAGTCGTAGAACGTGCACAGCTTGATAAAGCAATGAAAGAATTACAATTTCAAAGCGGAGCCGACTTTGACGAATCAAGTGCGATGGAAATCGGTAAACTCGCCGGTGCAGAAGTTGTAGTAATCGGGATAATTACAGCTTTACCAAATCAAATTGTAGTAAACATCCGCGGTATCAACGTAAAAACAGGTATTGCAGAATTTGCAGAAAGAGATTTTATAAAAAAACAAGAAGAATTATTGACTGCAGTAGAAGATATTGCAAGAAGACTTTCATCTTCTGACACACCGGACAGTCAAAATTATGCAAGTAATTCTGATAATCACACAAATCAATCACCGGTTATGGATTTTTCGTTTTCTAAAGAATATAGAAATACAACCTTGTCATCTTCAGATAAGAAGTTTATTGAAAAATTCTTCCAACAAAAATGGGGAATAGACCCACAGGACACTTTCAGTGTTCATAATATGTACAAAAAATATCTCGGTGCCGGGATTGCATTGGCAACTGTCGGTGGAGTTTGTACTGTTGCCGGAATAATAATAACAGCAGTTGGGGGGTGGTGTGCTACTTATGAAGAGTATTGTTGTGATGGTTGTGGCTACGTTAAACCATATGACTTTTGGGGACTTATTCTTCCTTGCATAGGTTTACCAATGCTCCTTGCAGTCGGTCTTCCTTTAGCAGCCATGTCATCATGGCCGTTCATAATTGCCGACAAGACTAAAACTGTTTATACGAAAATCACGGGTAACAAGTCATTTACTCCACGTGTTTCTACTACCGGCGGATTCAACGGAGAAGACAGAAAATTAGAAATCGCATTCGGTTGCCGGTTCTAAGGGAGAATGAAAATATGAAAAGATTAGCAATTTTTTTAATAACAATATTCACAATGTTTAGTTGCGGTGATTTCTACAAAGATAACGGCTGTATCGAGATGTACGAAGGGAATACTTCAGGAAATACACAGTCAAATTCACAGAATGATTCACAAAATAACTATCAAAACTCGTATACCGTTTATTTTTATCCTGGAAACGTAGAAGAACTTTCTGAACCAGATTTAGTTTACGTATACTCATGGGATTATGGAGAGACAAATGCTGAATTTCCAGGCGAGATAATGAATCACTTGGGAACTGGCTGGTACGAAGCGACGGTAAATTATTCGAATGTAATTTTTACCGTTAGAAGTTATGATGGAACACAATATCAAACCAGAGATTTAAACACAAGAAATGGTGATTTTATAGCAAGAGGTACAAGTATAGAAGAAAGAACTAGTGATGACGGCACAATTACTAGTTATTGGAATTGTATAAATGGTTATTGGAGATAGTACAATTATAGAAACATATTGTCTGCATAGACAATTTGTACTTTAGACAAAGAAAGCTGTCTGTAGTTCGACTTTACTCACTAACCGACAGCTTCCTTATCCCCCTATATAAAGGAATAATTTTTTTTCAAAATAAAGGAGTTAATATATGAAAAGAATTATGATGATTTTAGTTGCAGTTGTTTCAGCATTGGCTTTGTGCAGCTGCGGAAGTTCGGCACAGACAAAAGGAAAAAGTTCAAAGAAAAAAATGGACGTACCTTTTTGGTTCAATAATCCACCACAAGAAGAAAATGCAGTTTTTGCTACTCACAGTGCTACAAAATCAAGCATGGCGTTGGCATTGGATGTTGCAAAAAACAGAGCACGTAACGAATTATCAAGCGTTGTAGAAAGAACTGTAGCAAACATGATTAAAGACCACATGAAAGAAGCCGGAACTGTAAATGCAAGTGTAGCTACAGAATTATCAGCAAGTGTTTCAAAATCTTTAACAGCAACAACACTTTCAGGTTCTACACTTGTACAACAAGAAATTTATGAGCTTGACAATGACGGCGACGGAAATACAGACGCTTACGAAGTTTATGTATTGTTGAAAGTTTCTGACTTGGGAAAAAGAATCAGTGAAACAATGAAAGAAAACAAAGCTGCTTTTGCTGAAATGCAGGCAGAAAAAGATTTTGAAGAATTGGAAGCTGAACTTTCAAAAATCAAATGGTCTGATCCAGAATTTAAAGCACAACCACAATATGCAGAAGAATAATCTTTTGTTTTGATGGTTAGAAAGTGTACTTCTGTTACAGAGTACACTTTTTTTATTAAAACTCCATTCTATGGGAAATAGAGCGGCATTTTTTTATAACTTTTCGATTTCTTCAATAGACAAGCCGGTAAAATGTGCCCAGACCTCGATTCCGTTTTAGAATTGAGGTCTGGGCTGTTAATCATTTTTGTATAAAAAAAGAGACAAGGCTGTCTTACCCGTCTCTTAGTTTCCACGATTCTACCACTTCCCAAACATTTTATGAGAAGCAAAATCGGGAATATATTTGTCGTCCGGCTCCGGAAGTTCTTGCAAATACAAGTTTTCAAATCCTAAGTCTACCGCCAAATCGACAACTTGCCTATATTCGCTGTCTGTCAGACATCGCTTTAAGCTTTCTTGCCAATCTTCATTACCGCAATCTTTCGGCAAATCAAGAAACGACGGCGTATACTGTGCCATAAGGCTTAGATAAATATCCGAACCGAAACGGAAGAAAAGCTCATTTACCACATCAATGCTGTTTTCCACCATTCCCGGCAATACAAGATGACGTACCAGCACTCCGCGTTTTGCAATTCCGTTCTCATCTAGTTGTAAATTCCCCACTTGTTTATACAAAAACTCAAGGGCATTCCATACGACCTGCGGATAAGTTTCATTTCTTCCGCGTAAGCAAAACTTCGCTGCATCCGGCAATGAAAACTTACAATCTATAAGGAAAACATCCACAACTTCTATCGCCGTCTGCAAATGTTCGATTGTCTCCCAGCCGCTGCAATTATACACAATCGGCTGTGTGTATCCGGCAGCTCGGAACTTTTTCACAGCATAAACAATAT
>JAXJQT010000292.1:0-3411 GCA_036311025.1 Spirochaetota bacterium | reverse complement strand
TTTCGATTCTGTGCGGATGTGTTGATTTGATAATCAAACCACCGTCAGTAATATCGACACTGGCGTTTACTGCAGCATCACTTTTGTTGATTTTGTCCATAACGGCATAAATGTTGTCTCCGCTCTGGAAATCAATTCGCACGCCGTCAATCATGATAGCTGTGTCTTGTTCCAAACGGAAATCCGCCGTATTAACTTTTGAGTGAATTTCAAACTGTTCAGCCCAGAATAATTCACTTCCGGCAGGAACTGCAGATGCGTATTCATTAAAATCAATCTCACGCAAATGTTTTCCGCTGTCACCGAGGTAGTGAACTTCGGTAATCATGGCAGAGTCAGCACCTTTTACGGCTCCTTCTATTACTTCAAACGGCTTTGTATACTTTTGGTGACCGCTGAATAAATAGTTTCCTTTATACTTAGAATTAGCTTCCAGGATTAAGTTTCTTAAAACCTGGTCGACTTCTTGCGACATTGCCAAACGATTTTCTTCATTGTAGATTCCGTTTGCACCTTGTACGGCAAGTTCTCTTACTCGTTGCAACATATCGATTGTCGACGACATTTTCGATTCTGCCAACATTCTTTCACTTGATAAATCGTTTATATTACGTTCCAACTGCTCAATTTTGAATTTTTTGCTGTGGAATGTCATCGCTTGTGTTACATCTACCGGACTTTCACTCGGTAACCGGTGTTTTTTTCCGGTACTAATTTGGTTGTGTACTTTGTCCATCATGTATTCACGAGTAGTCAAGTGATACATGCTGTTTTCGTTTGTTGTATTAGTTCCTATTCTATAAATACTCATAATCTGTGCCTCCATTCACCGGATTTTAATATTTGGTTTATTCTCGGAATCGCATAACAATAGATTTAATTTTGTAGCATCCTTGTCATTAAATCTTTGCTATGAGAGTTTCTAACATCTTATCCATTTCTGAAACAAATCTAGCCGTAGCATTATAACCATGCTGGAACTTTATCAAATTGGCAAACTCTTCATCCAGATTTACGCTGCTTACTGATTTTCGAAGGTTTTCCAAATTGTTCATCATGTTTTCTTGTACTTTAAAACCGCTTTCTGCTTCTCTTGCACGTGAACCTACATCAGCTACAAGGTTTTCGAAGTATTGAGAAAATGTCATCGACATTCCCACCATTACGTGGTTTTCTTTCAAACTGCTGATTCTTAATGCATTAGAAGAATCACCTGAACCGTTTGAAATATTTTTTATTCCGTCGCCCGTAGTGTCTACTCCGCCGGCAGCAGCGATATAATTCACATCTTTTTTAATTTTGCTGTCTACTGCCATGTAAACTGCCGGATCTGTAAGAGGTGCTATCGACCACACGCTGTTTGCTCTGAGTTTTGCTACTTCGCCTACATTTGAAGAATCAAACGCCCCGTCGGCTCCGGATTGTTGCAAAATACCGGCGTATCCTGTAAGGAACATTCCGCTGTCTTCTACATGACGCAAAACAAAGTCAGGTGTTTGTCCGTCTGTAAAATAATCAGCTTTCAATGAAAGTTTGCCTTGTGCATTTACAAACGCATTTACACCGGCACCCGCTTGATTGATTTTATCGATTACATTTTGCAAAGTGTCTGTTTCTGTATATTCTACAGCTACGCCGTTTAGATTCATTTCTCCGCGAATACCGATTTTGTCGTTAAGCTCAACTTTATTTGTACCGCTGATTTTGAACAAGAACGTAGAATCGTCAGTTCCGTCACGGTCAACGTCGAAATTTCCGCTGGCATCTGTAGTATAAGGATATTCTATAAAGAAAGAATTACCTGTTGTTCCGTTTAGTCCGAATCCGTCACGGTGGATTTCATTTACCAAGTCGGCAACATTTACTGCAAAAGAATTGATTTTCTTTTGTTCTTCATACAAATCTACGTCACGTAAATCTACAAGTCCTGCAAGTTCACCGCCGCGGAACTGTACCATTTCACCGTCTGCCCAGTAAATATCACTGTATCCGCGATTTTCAGAATCCGGAACCATTCTCAGCTGTTCGTATTCGCCGCCTTGAACGAGCATTTTTGAACCGATGTATAAAACCAATTCATTTGAATCTTCACGAGAAACGTTGATGTCTGCAATCTTTGACAGTCTGTCGATAAATAAATCTCGTTTGTCGTATAAGTCGTTTGGATTGTCACCTACAGCTTCGCTGCGTAAAATCCTTTCGTTTAATGCTGCAATCTTTTGAGACAAATCATTAACTTCTTTGACTTTCTCTTCAATTTCCATGTTCACATTATTACGAATGTCAGTCATTTCTTTAAAATGATGCTGAACACTGTTTGTCAAAATATTTGCTTTTTCGACAAGCACTGTACGTGCGGATTTTTCTTCCGGATTGTTGGCAACGTCGCTCCACGCATTCATAAAGTCGTCAAAACCCCGTCGCAATGTATTGTACATCATCGGATCGTTGTAAACGCTCGGTTCTGCATATACAAGTTGCATTTGGTGCAAATATTTATTTTTCATATCAAAATAACCAAAGTCTTTTGATGATGAAATGATTCTGTTATCTACAAGTTGGTCTCTGATTCTGCGTACGGTTGCGACTTCTACACCTTGACCGATTTGTCCCGGAGTGTTTTCTCGGCTGAGCCCCGGAATATACAACGGTGAAAAAGTTTGCAATTCTATTTTTTGTCGCGAATAACCTTCAGTGTTTAGGTTGTTCAAGTTTTGTCCGGTAACATTCATTGCCTGTGTATGAGCTACAAGCGAACGTTTACCCATCTCTATTCCGTGAAATGTTGAAATCATATCTTCTCCTTTCTAAATAGTCCGTCTAAACATTACCGGTGCACCGGCACCCGAACGTCTGTTGTTTTTTCCTATGCTATATGTATTTCCGCCGAACGGTACATTATTGAACAATTTTGATGCTTTTAACTTGGCGACATAAAGAGCGTCTTTTAAAAGTGCAACATTAATTGCTTCTGTTTCACGATATTGCAAAATAAGCTTTTTGATTTCTTCTTTTTTTGTTGCTATCAGATTTTCAGTCATTTCATCAACAGTATCTTTCGATGATGTACCTTCTGTTTTTATGCGGGATAAAAGGCGTTCCAGTCGGCGTTCCGTAGCTGAAAGTGAACCTTTGAGGTCGTTTTGTTCATTTGTAACAGTCGAAAGTCTGTCCCAATCTTGAGTTGATATTACGCTCTTTTTTTCATCGGCAAGACTGCACAACTGTTGCAATATTTCTTGAAGTGTTCCGTATAAGGATAATTTATTTATTAATAATCCGTTTTCTTCTGGTACCATCCGTGGTCTCCATACTGTTAAGATTTGAAGCAATCATCAGACTTTTTTGAGCCGGACAGACTACTTCTATGAAGGAATGTCGGAATATAAAAAAAATACTTAATAAAAAATA
>JAXJQT010000291.1:0-1755 GCA_036311025.1 Spirochaetota bacterium | reverse complement strand
TTTTAGTTCCGGTGAATGTGACCCGCAAAAAATAAAAGATGCAAACTTACGTTACGAGAACCTTTGCACAACACTGGAAAATAAATACAGCCGTTGGGAAGAGCTTGCTGCAATGGAGGAATAAATGAATCTTCTTATTATTTCAGGCGAGTTTCCTCCGTTTGCAGGCGGTGCCGGAACATATTGCAATTATCTGGTCAAAGCTCTTTCAAAACGCGGACATAGCGTAACCTTGCTTACAAAAGACTACAAGGAAAAAAGAGATTTGCAGAGCCAAATTGATGAAGATTTAGCAAAGCAAAATGTAAAGTGCATTCGTATGCAATATTCAAAGTTCACTTTTATATTTTCGTGGTATCGCACAATATTGAACTTCTTAAAGCATAACACAGACTTTGACTTTGTAATATTCAACGGAAATATCGTGCCGCTTGTTTGTTGCAAGGCGGCGTTAAAGAAATTTCTAAAGAAATACATAACAATCCAACATGGATTATCCGCATACGACACATTAAACAGAAATCGTTTCGTAGCATTGTTTTACAAAAGGCAAATGCTTGATAATTTCTTTAAAAATGCAGTTGCCAATATTGCGATAAGTCAAAATTTAAAAGAAAAGC
Source organism: Spirochaetota bacterium (assembly GCA_036311025.1). Lineage (GTDB taxonomy): Bacteria > Spirochaetota > GWE2-31-10 > GWE2-31-10 > GWE2-31-10 > RGIG8597. The sequence continues at coordinate 1,135 of JAXJQT010000291.1, read as the reverse complement.
TTGAGCAATCCGTTAAAATGCCTAATCTTCACGTAATTCTTAATTGTATTGACAACAAAATATTCACATTTCCCACAAGAACTGATGACAATAATACGCTGCAACTGACAACGGCGTCGCGTCTTATTCCGGCAAAAAACACAATCGCCGTAGTGAGACTTTTTGCAAAATTAAGAAACGATTTTCCGAATCTTTATCTAAATATTGCAGGATCCGGAAGTGAGCTGGACCGTTTAAAGGAAGAAGCAAAGGATTTACAAATTGCTCCTTTAGTAAATTTTACAGGTCAATTGAATGCTCAAGATTTGTGTGGTTTGTATCAGAAATCAGACGTTTTTATACTGTTAAGCTTTTACGAAAATCTCGCTCTGGTCTATTTAGAAGCAAATGCTTGCGGCGTTCCGGTAATAGGAAGCGATGTCGGCGGTACAAGAGAAGCAATTGATGATAAAACCACCGGCTTTGTGGTGTCGCTTGATAACGAAAACGAAATATATGAGAAGACAAAATTACTTTTAGGCGACAAGGCTTTGCGTGACAAAATGGGACAATCCGGAAAAAAACGAGTCGATGAGAATTTCAGTCTGGATACTCTCGGAAAGAATTTTGAAAAATTATTAACCAAATTGCAACGCACACATTAAAAAAGGACTGTCTTTTATAAGAGACAGTCCCGCATAGTAATCGGATGATAAAAATAAAATTAAGCAATCCTACTTGCTCAATTTCTTTTTAAGAAAAAACAAAAATCCACAAAGCATTGCTACACCGCAAACTAAAGAAACAACTGCCGATTTTGTAAATCCGGCAATAATGTATGTGACAAATGAGATTGCTGCTACACAAAGAGCATAAGGCAACTGTGTTTCTACATGTTTTACATGGTCACACTCTGCACCTGCACTCGCCATGATGGTAGTATCGGAAATAGGCGAACAGTGGTCACCACAAACAGCTCCTGCCATACAAGCAGAAATTGAGATTACACGCAATGCATCTGACGACTCAGGGAAAACCGCAATACAAATAGGAATAAGAATCCCAAATGTGCCCCAAGATGTTCCGGTGGCAAATGCCAAACCGCAAGCTATTATAAAAATAATTGCCGGCAAGAAATTCATTAATGTACTCGCAC
>JAXJQT010000290.1:0-2170 GCA_036311025.1 Spirochaetota bacterium | reverse complement strand
GTTGCTCGTTATCCGTCAACAAAAAATCATTTGCATCATTTAAATTGTGCCCGCCTTTTAACAAAACCGAACAACCGAATTTCTCATGAATCAATTTTGCAGCAGTTTCCATGTCTTCTTTTGAATTAATTTTCATTTCGGTAAGAACTTCGGCTTCCGGGATATTCGGAGTAATTACGGTCGCCAAAGGTAAAAGCTTTTCTTTCAGAGTCGTAATTGCGTCATCCGTAATTAACTTTGCTCCGCTTGTAGAAACCATCACCGGGTCTACAACTACATTTTTCAAATTGTATTCTTTGATAGATTCCGCAATTACTTCAATCAATTTTGAAGAAGCAACCATCCCGGTTTTTACACTGTCGGGAAAAATATCTGTCACAACTTGCTTTATTTGTTCTCGTAAAAATTCAGGCGTCGCTTCCATAATCGCAGAAACGCCGGTTGTATTTTGTGCCGTTAATGCGGTGATTGCACTCATGGCATACACACCGTTTGAAATCATTGTTTTAATATCTGCCTGAATTCCTGCTCCGCCGCTGGAATCACTGCCGGCAATAGTTAATGCTGTTTTCATCTTTTCCCCCTAAATATTTTTCTAAATTAAATTGATTAAAATCTTCTATAAATAAATCTGCTTTTTCTTTTATTTGCACTTGATGATGAATACTTGACTCGTCTTTTACTGCTACTGTTATAAAATTACTTGCCGAAACAGTAGAAATCGCCTGCAATGTATCTTCAAAAACAACCGTTTCTTCCGGACTTGTATCAAGCCAATCACAAGCATTTAAATAAATATCCGGTACTGATTTTGTTGTGTTGCATTCGGAACAAGTAAAAATCTTATCTATAAAATCAAAAATCTCAAGCCTGTTTAACGCCGCTTCTAAAAGAGTTCTGTCTGTAGCTGTTGCAATCACAACGGGAATATTATTTTCTTTCAATCTTTTAAGAAGTTGTGCCGCACCTTTTTTCAATGAAATCTTATTTCTGTAAGCATCATTCATTACATCAATAATTCCTTGCAAGACTTCGTCAATCGTCATTTGCGGAACATAATTTTTTATCAAATATTCCGCACCCTCTTTCATAGTCATAGAAAGCAGAGTATGCGACAAATCTTCTTTTGCATAAATTCCGACCGACTCTAAAAACAGTTTTCCTGCATCATCCCAAAACGGCATTGAGTCAAAAAGTGTTCCGTCTACATCAAAGATTACAGCTTTCATCATAGGCAGACCGTCTTTCTTGTTTGTTCCAAAAGATTTTTTGTAGCTTGCAAAATATCATCTTGGGCAAATATTGCACTCACAACGGCGACACCGCAAATTCCGCTTTTTGCAAGTTTTAAAATGTTTGCGGCATTAATTCCGCCGATTGCGACAACGGGAATCTTCACACGCGAACAAATCTCTTTCAACATTTCATAACTGACATCCATTGCATTAAGTTTTGTGCTTGTAGAAAATACAGCTCCGACACCCAGATAGTCCGCTCCGTGTTTTTCTGCAAAAATTGCCTCTTCTACGGTTCGTGCGGAAACACCGAGAATTTTGTCATTTCCGATTAATTTTCTGGCTTCCGAGACATCCATATCATCTTGACCGATATGAACACCGTCGGCATCGAGTTCTTTTGCCAGTTCTACGTTGTCATTAATCACAAAGGGAACAGAATAATTTTTGCACAGGCTCAAAAGTTTTTCGCCCTCTTTTTTAAACTCGTCATAAGGTAAATCTTTTTCTCGAAGCTGGAGAAATGTCGTTCCGCCTTTTAAAGCAAGCTCGACTTGTTCATAAAGTGATTTTTCTTTTGTCCAAGTTCTGTCGGTAACGGCGTACAATAACAACGCCTTTTTTAATTCTTCATTATTTAATTTCATATTTTGCCCCTTTTTCCAAATCTTCTGCACTCATATTATAAATTGTATCGATTATTTTATTTCTGTACGTTGCATTTCCGTCTGTCGGCAAAAGCTGTTTGTACGCAATTTCACCGGCAAGTCCCATCAGACAAACTGCCGCAGCTGTCGCTTCCAATACGCAATTCGGATTCGCACTGATAAAAGCAGTTATAATTGCACTCAGCTGGCATCCGGTTCCCGTAATTTTTTCCATTTGAGCAAGTCCGTTTTGAATCACATAACATTTTGACGCATCAGCAACTAAAT
>JAXJQT010000289.1:0-1208 GCA_036311025.1 Spirochaetota bacterium | reverse complement strand
CATACATCGAATGCAGAAACAGACTGAAATTGTCCGTTGATAAGAAAAATTATCAGAATACAAAAGTGAAGCGACTTTCGAATAAGTTGAAAGATATTCGCAGTAAATATAAAGAATTGACTTATTTGGAATCTCAAGGGATTTTGAAATTTGATTTACACGGAAAGATTACTTATTGTAATTCTATCGGATGCAAGATGTTGGGACTTTCGAATAAGGCACTCAAAGACGGCTTTTTTCTAATGCAACTTTTTACTTCGGAAGAAGACAAAGCTCGTTGCAATACAAATCTTGAAAAAATGTTTAAATTCAATTTCGGCGGACCTTATGAATATCAATGGTGCAATGATTGTTTTGTGCGTGTTTCTTGGGCTGCTTTAAAAAATGAAAAAGGTAAAGTCGTCGCCGGGCGTGCGATATTTATTAATATCACAAAGCAAAAGCAAACTGAAAAGGAACTGCGTGAACTCAATGAACATCAAGAAGAACTTATTGCTAAACGAACACAGGCATTGAACGAATCGCTTTTGCAGCTGCGTAGATCTCAAAATCGTTTGATTCAGAGCGAGAAAATGGCTTCTTTGAACAATACGATAAACGGAATATCACACGAAATTAACACGCCGTTGGGTGTTGCAATTACATCAACATCGTTATTGACAGATTATTGCAGGAACTTTGAACTTTTGCTTGAAAGTCCGGATTTTTCTAAGGAAAAGTTGACAGATTTGAACAACAAAGCAAAAAGTTCTTTGTCCATGATTTCAAATAATCTCGCAAGTATTGCAAAAATGATCAGTGATTTTAAAGAGTTATTAAAGCAGCAATCAAAAAGTGAGTTATGTCAATTTGATTTAAGAGATTATTTGAATATGGTTTATCAAACTCAGCGAACTCGTTTTGCACACATCGAACATGAGTTTATACTGGATTGTCCGTCGCCGTTTTTATTAACCAGTTATCCTGTAGTTTTCTTTCAGATTATTTCCGGCTTGATATTGAATTCTTTTATTCATGGTTTTGAAAAACGTGACAATTGCGTTATAAGCATTTGCGTAAAAAAGGAAAATGACGGACAAATAAAGATAATATACAAAGACAACGGCTGCGGAATACCGAAAGAAAACATTGATAAAATCTTCAATCCGTTTTTTACGACAAAAGTCGGACAAGGCGGTCAGGGACTCGGTTTGTATGCTGTATACAAT
>JAXJQT010000288.1:0-4597 GCA_036311025.1 Spirochaetota bacterium | reverse complement strand
GTTGTATCAGCATTAAAAGGTTTTATACCGGCAAAAATCAGACTTCCGTTTTATCTGACTGTTACAGGAAGTTTCGTATCGATAATAATAGTTTTTGTTAAAGCATTTTTACCTGATTTGGCGACATCTTTAGGGATATTCTTGCCGCTTACAGCTGTAAACAGTGTAATTTTAGAACGTGTGGAAATTTTCGCATGCAAAAAAAAGATTGCTAATACAATATTGAATTCTTTAGGTACCGGCATCGGATTTATGCTGTTTTTGATTCTTATCAGTTTTATAAGAGAATTCTTCGGAACATTGCAGTTGGATTTTTCAGATTTCGGTTTAGGTGTATACGGCTTTGAAAAAATCAGCATTTTGGGGATTCCCATTTATGAACAGGCAAAAATGTTTGTAATGCCGGCAGGTGCATTTTTGACTTTGGGACTTTTACTTGCTGTTAAACAAGCAATTCATAATTATTCGAATAAAAATATTGAGGATTAAAAGAAATGTTAGGGAATTTATTTATAACTGCGTTAGCCAGTATTTTTATTAATAACTTTGTTCTTGCACAATTTATGGGAATATCTCCGTTTTTCGGTGCATCAAAGAAAATGAGTCAAGTTTGGAGTATGGGAATTATCGTAGTTCTAGTAATGACTTTGGCTTCTGTAATAACATATCCGGTCAACTATTATTTTTTGATTCCGTTGAAATTAAAGTTTTTACGAATTTTGTTTTTTCTCGTAATTATTGCGGTGATAGTTCAGCTTATAGAATTGTTTTTAAAAAAGAAGATTCCGTTACTTTACCATTCATTAGGAATATATTTACCATTGGTAACGACAAATTGTGCGGTTATGGGCGTTGTTTTTCAGAATTCAGAAATCAACTGTTCATTTACAGAAGCGGTAGTTCATGCATTTGCCGGAGGAATGGGATTTTTTCTGGTACTTTTTATTATGGCTACTATTCGTGAAAAACTTGATATGGCTACGGTACCTAAAGCTTTTAAGGGAATTCCTGTTGCATTCATAAGTGCAGGACTTATGGCGATGGCGTTTCTTGCTATCGATAAATCAATTTTAATGAAGTTGTTTTCTTGATATATTTTTTTAAAGGTGTTTGTTTATGATTTTAGACATGATTTTGAAAAGTTTGATTGGAATTTTAGTATTTACAGTATTTAGTTTTCTGTGTGCATTGTTACTTTCTTTTCTTTCTCGTTTATTTCAGACGACACCAGATAAAGAGATTGATAGAATCATGAGACATTTGCCTGGACTTGATTGCGGTGAATGTGGGTATCCTAATTGCAGTGAGTATGCTTACAAAGTCGCACATCATGAAGAGGATTTTGATAAATGTTTGCCGGGAAATAAGGAAATTCTTCGCAAGATTCGTAATAGAAATTTAAAGAGCGGTACTTCCGGTATGGTTGCTAAAATTGCATGTTTATCTACTAATAATTTTTCAGATACAGAATATGTTTTTGACGGGGCAGATGATTGTTTTACATTGTATAATCATTTTTCCGGAGATAAAAAATGTAAGTTTGGTTGTATGGGACGTGGGGATTGTCAAAAAATCTGTCCGATGAATGCGATAAAGACGGATTCTCAAGGTAGATTTTGGATTGATTCAGGTATTTGTTCCGGTTGCGGAAAATGTGTTTCTATTTGTCCTACATCTGTTATAAAGCTCGTTCCTTTAAGCGGCGGACATTTTGTAGCATGTTCTAATCATGAAAACGAGGAAGCTGTTAAAGAAGAATGCAAGTGGGGGTGTACCGGATGTAAAAGCTGTGAGTTATTTTCTTCAGCTGTTAGGGTAAAAGATAATCTTGCAGTGATTTCTTATGACGAAAAGATGCCGGATTTGCAAAATGTAGCTTCAAAATGTCCTGCTAAAGTAATTGTGCCTATAAAAGGACAGAAAGCGTATCTTTTTTCACTAAAAGAAAATAATTAAAAGTTTTATTTTCCTACACAGAAGGTAGAGAATATTTTGTTCAGAATATCGTCCGGGGTTACCTCTCCGGTAATTTCTCCCAAATGGTTTAATGCTGTTCGTATTTCAAATGCGGCTAAGTCTAATGCTTCTTCTTCCAATCTCAAGCGAGCAGAGATTAATGCATTTTGAGCTTCTTCTAAAAGTATAGCGTGACGTTCATTTGTGATTATAGGATTAGTATTTTCTTTGACACTTGAGCCTAACAGCAAATCTTTAAATGAATTATTGAAGTTTTCTAAACCTTTTCTGTTTAGTGCACTCATTTGAATTATTTTAGAAGTTGCTTTATTTTCAAGTATTTGTTCTAAGTCTTTTTCTAAAGTATTCAAAGCTTCTGTCGGTAATAAGTCACTTTTGTTTATTATACAAATTAATTTGTTTTCCTTGTATTTAAGTAAATTTTCTTTGTCAATGTCTGTAATTCCTTCACTTGCAGATATTAAATATACGACGATATCTGCATTCTCAGATAACTCTATTGAACGGCGAGTGCCTTCCTTTTCTATTGGGTCGTCAGTTTGACGTAAACCTGCGGTATCGAAAATTCGCACACCGTAACCACATATATTGACATTAGCATCCAAATAATCGCGTGTTGTACCGTGAATATCAGAAACGATTGCTTTGTCTTCATTTAGAATATAATTGAATAATGTTGATTTCCCGACGTTTGTTTGTCCGAGCAGTGCCATTCTTATACCGGAACGAAAATATTTACCGCGACTGAATCCGGCAATAAGTTGTTTATTATCATCTAAAATGGTGTTTATATCTATAATCCATTTATTTATGTCCGGCGTTAAATCTTCTTCCGGATAATCAATATAAACTTCTATTGCACTCAGTACGTCTGAAGTTTTTTCTTTCAGATTGTCGACTTCGTGTTTTATTCTGCCTGTCAGTTGTTGAATAGCAATATTTGCAGCTTGCTTAGTTGAAGCATTTACTAAATCCATTATGGCTTCAGCACTTGAAAGATCGACTTTCCCGTTAAGAAAAGCTCTTTTTGAAAATTCTCCAGGTTCTGCCATTCTTGCACCGTTGTCACATAGTAGACGCAATATTAATGAAATTATAAGCATGCTTCCGTGACAGTTGATTTCGAAACTTTCTTCACCGGTAAAACTTTTACCTTCGGAAAAGGCTAGGACTAAAACATCATCGAGAAGCTGCTGTTTATTATAGATTTTTCCGTAGTAGGCATGGTGTGACTTAAAAGAAGTAATTTCTTTATTATTGTAAGGTTTGAAAATATCAGCAAGAATTTGCTGGCAGTTTTTTCCACTGCATCTGATAATTCCTATTGCTGCATTTCCGGTAGCAGTTGCACATGCACAAATAATGTCTTCGTCGTAAAGTTTTTCCATTTATGATTCCGCCGGTGTGAAATTTTGTATTATTTGATTCATTTCGTATGAAGTTTTTACTATATCGGTGTCTTGTAAAACAAAACCATAATTTTCTAAGATTGTTAATGCTTTTAAAAAGTTTTTCATTCCGAATAGGCGATGTGTTGCAAAAAGACTTGCATACCGTGTCATTATGTTTCCTTTGCTTTTTAGGAACTTTTCAAGCAGTGAAAGAGACTCGCATGGAGAAAATAGTTTCCCTGAGTCAAAAAAGAAAACAATATGTTTTTCTACACAAATCTTTTCGTATTCAGCATCTTTTAGTGAAAAATACTTTACGCTGTGCCCATCTTTTACGAGTTTTCTTTCTGCTATCTTACTTAAAGTATTTAATTTTTCGCTGTTTCCTATTAAGACAAAACCGATTCGCATTTATATCTCCGAAATTATTTATAAAAATGATATGAGATTGGTACTTTATATATCAGAACTTTTTCTTCTTCATATTCGGCATCAGACAAAATTCTTGCAAGTCTGAGTTTATTATCAGTAGATATATTCTTTTTCATTCTGTATGAACGTCTTCCGTTTACTTTCTGATACGATTCTTTCATCATCTCATAGTTTGATGATTTTTTATCGAGTCTGTGTTCCATGATATTTTCAAAGACAGAAGCCGGAATCTCATGAGGAATATGAATGTTTACCAGATTTTCAAAGCTGGTTTCTTCAGCACTTTCAAAAACTCTCAGATAAAAATGTTTTCCTTTAAAGTAGGGAACAAGCACGCTGATATGATAATATTCCGGAATCAAACGTTTATTATCACTGTACTTGTTAAAAACGGCAACATAAAAATACAGTGGATTGTCTTGTTGTTCTTTGAAAAGTATATACGGTAAATCGCTAAATCTAAAGCCTTTTGCTTCAAAATATGAAGAATACTCACTGTCAGTAAGTTCTTCTGCATATTGCGACGTAATTCCTGATAGCTTATTAAACTCTTTGTTTAGATTTTCTACCCAATCTTTACCAAAGAAAGGATCGTAGTTTTCATGTTGGCGATGTTGTTGGCGATATGCATTTTCATTATCAATATTTTTATTTTTCAAAATATCAATCGGCAATCTTTTGTGTGTCGGATTTAATATTTGCAAGTATTGGTCATATATTTCTTTGACAAAACCGCTGCAGTTTAATCCTTGTTTTTTTGCCGGCAACAACTTTTCTGTATTGATTGAGACAAATTC
>JAXJQT010000287.1:0-5903 GCA_036311025.1 Spirochaetota bacterium | reverse complement strand
TTTATGCACATAATAACGCATTCACTTGATGTTTTCTTGCGAAAACATTTCGTTCGTTCGTTTCACGTACTCACCACAGTTCATGCTATAGATTTGTTTTCGACACGTTTTCACAGTGTCTCTATTTCGCAATATTTCCTATAGAAAATACCGAGCAAATATAACAATTAGAAGTTAGGAATTAGGAGTCATAAAGCTTCCGACTAAGAAAGTTTTATGTCTCCTTTTTTTTTATTTTTCAACTTTCAATTTAACTCAACTATTCGCAAGCTACATTATCACCGGTAACATCAGAGACAAGTTTTACATCAACTATTTGACTGTATCGCCCGGACGGACAATAAGAAATCGCCCGCACTGTAGTATCCGCAGAAATATTCGTAAGTTCTTGCATGTAAAGTGTAGATTCCGGATATTTAGGCTCACTTTCGTCAAGTGTATAAAAAATCGAACCGTTTCGTCCGGCGTCCATTGTCACATTATAACTTCCGTCATCTTGCAGTTTCGCCGAAATTGCAGGAGCTTTTACCGGCGGAAACAAACCTTCACAGGAAACAAAACATATTAAACATATAAAAATCAATCCGCTGAAAACCTTATTCATAACATCTCCTAAAAACGAAACTGAAATCCGCTTGCCGAAACTTCCCAATGCGGCTCTTCTTTTTTCATTGCCTTTTCCGCTTTGTACTCGGTTACTTTTCGCACTATGCTGTAAAACATAATCGGCAATGCAAATAGCACTATAAAAGTCCCTACGCAAAACAACGTCGCCCCCACGCAACAATACACCATCATCGACGGATAAGAAGACTTTATCACCGTTCCGTCACTGTAAATATTTTCTATTTCAAAAGCCACATCGGTAAACATTCCCCTCGGAAAATTTTCATTAGGAATAAATCCCATCACTATAGAAGCTATAAGAATGCTCAATCCCACCGAAGACGCAGTAATAGAACCGCACAGTAACCCGGTAGTAATTTTTTTATTTTTCTCGAACGTTTTCATATCAAAGTTGTCAGCATGTACATTTTTGTCTTCTGCAGCAACTTTTGCAATATCTTCATTTTCTATAGAAAACGACGGAGTTTCTATATTTGCTGCTTCTTGCGTTTCCGGTGCTGTTACTTCATTTGCAAATCCCGGTAACGAAACAGCCATCGCTAATAATACAAACAATATTTTTTTCATATTAATCTACCCTACTTTCTTTTAATTTTGTTTTTTTCCGGCAGTCGGGAAAAAATAAGTAAAACCGATTTCCATAGATGCCGCAGAAAAGCACACATGATATCCGGTACTTAAATTTTTATAAATCGGCGGAGTGAAATCATCCCAACTTTTGAAATGTTCTTCCGAATAAAAAAAGTTTTCTGCCGTATTGTAAACAACCGGATTGAAAGGAAACAATTTTTTGAAGTTCAAAAAGAACGCCCAATTTTTATAATTTGCATAAGCTCCGATAAAAATGTCCGGTGAAAATGTCAACGAAATCGTCGGATAATTTTTCCGTCGGTAAGGGCTGTAATAATCGGAAAATTCCGGTCCGATACTGAAACTGAGTCCAAACTGCAAACCGAAATATTTGATTATCTGCTGTCGATACAAAACATCCGCCTTTATCCCGACAAAACATCCGTCGAACTTATAATTGTAAGTCCCGCCCGTAGCAATACTGAAAAAATGGGAAAGATTAAACTTGTGAGCAATAAATCTGATTCCGGGAGCAATATAAAGCCCTTTTATGATATGAATCGGCAATGTAGAATCTGCCACAACGGCAAAACCGCGTCTGTAATATCCGTAGCCGACAGCAGTAGAAACACCTAATGACAATTTTTTCCATTGTTCGCCGTCATAATAACCAAAGCCTGTGTCTTTTTTTTCATTGACAGTTTGGACGACTGTCTTTTTTTCTGCTTGCATTTCGTCTGCCGAAATATTTGCCGTCGGTATAAAAAACATTGCAAGCAATAAACAAATTATAAAATTATGTTTTTTTAATATCATTAAAACCTACTAATTATTATTTTTTTGCCTCTTATATAGAAATTAGATAATATTGTCAATTTTTGTCATTTCCAAAACTGAATAAGCCGGTTCTTCATAAGGATGAGCTTTTTTTAACGCCTCGATTACGCCGCGAATAAACTTTTTTTCACAAATCATTTCTACTTTAAACTCTCGCACTTTTTCCAATTCACCCGGTTTCCCGATAAAAGGATTACTTGCGTCCAATGGCAAAAATTGCCCGTCGCCTAATGTTTGCCAACAGCAATGACTGTAATTTCCCTGTCGCCCTGCACCTGCGGCAAAAACAGCATTTTTCACTTCTTCACAATGACTTTCCGGTACGTAAAATTCTAATTTATACATTTTAATTTCCTTATATTTTTTTATGCCAGACCTCGATTCATAAACAGAATATTAATGTTTCCACGGTCTGCTTTTGTCGAGCCAACCTTTAGCCCGCCAATATTCTCTTTCTTCCTGCGACGAGCCCATGCCGTTTTTTTGCATCATTCGCATCATGTTAAACATAAATCTTGTTTTGAAACCGACACGCACTTTTTTGTTTTTTGAAAAATCGGCGGCAAGTTTTGTAATAATTTTCTCGATTTTATTCTTTTTACCGGGATTCACACTTTCCCAGTTCATCGCCTGTACCGCAAATCCCAACCGGCTTATTTTGGGAACGCCCCAGTAAAACAAAGTGTCTGCTATATCTTTTGTAACTTTGCCGGCTCCCATTCCTGCCGCCGTCGAAATCACGACAGCTTTTTTATTAAACATTCTTTCATCCGGACGATGAACCATCCAATAGTTAAAAGTCAAATCAATAAATGTTTTCATAGCTGCTGACAGCAACATACAATATGTAGGAGAAGTAAAAATCAACAAGTCAGAATCGAGAATCTCGTCTATAATTTTTTGTTTTTGTGAGTAATACGGACAAGACGCCGGATTTTTAATACATTGATAACAACCGAGACAAAAAATTGCACCTAAATCTTTCGGTAAAAAAAATTCTACAATCTCATTAGTTCCGCTGAGTTTATTCACGAGAAGCCGTCCGATATTGTAAGAGCTTCCTTTACGATTTTGTCCGTGAACAAGTGTAATTTTCATAGCTTCCTCCTTGTAGTTTGTATTACAATTTTAAGGTAAAAAATGGCCGGCACTCAAATAAAGTCGATACCATTCTTCTCGACTCAAGTTTATTTCCGTTGCTTTGGCGATTTCATCTAAGCGATTAATATTCATTGTCCCTGTAATCAGTTGAATCTTAGCCGGATGACGCAACACCCACGCGGCTGCGATTGTTGTTTTTGAAACTTGGTATTTTTGTCCCAACTCCCACAACACGCCGTTAAGATTTCCATAATTTTCATTATCAATAAAACAGCCGCTGTCGTTATCACTTTGAAACGGCGACCACGCCTGAACCGTAATATCATTAAGCCGACAATATTCCAACGTACCGCCGTCACGACAAACCGCTCCGTCTGAATTCATATTCACTTCCAAACTTTGCGAAATCATTTTACAATGTCCGAGCCCAAACTGCATTTGATTCACAATCAAATCTTGATTAATATATTTTTTCAGTAGTTGAATCTGAATCGGACTGTGATTGGACACGCCGAAATGTAAAACTTTTCCGCTTTTTGAAAGTTCGTCAAATGCTTCAGCCAATTCTTCACCATCAAAAAGCACATCCGGACGGTGCAAAATAAGTACATCAAGATAATCGGTTTTAAGACGTTTTAAAATACCGTCCACACTTTGCAAAATATGAGCCGCAGAAAAATCGTACATTTTGCCCGGTACAATCCCGCATTTAGACTGCAAAATCATTTTATCACGACTGACATTTAAACTTTTAATTCCGTCGGCGAAAACCTCCTCACATCTACCGTCGCCGTAAATATCCGCATGGTCAAAAAAGTTCATTCCTAAATCTAAACATCGTGCTATAAAATTTTGTAAATCTTGCGACGGCATAGAAGCCATTCGCATACAACCGACACCGACAGTCGGTACTTTCAGTTTTGTTTTTCCTAATATTTGATAATTCATAACTTTATTTTTTACTAAAAGATTTTTGATATAACAAGCGGAAGTTTTTTATACAAAAAACTAATTACTTGTAGAAAATTTTTAGTGTATAAGTACGGCAAAATATTTTTTTAAGGAGTTTATATAAATGATTAATTTTCTTCTAAAAGCATATAGGTCTATATTTAATGTACTTTTAATAATTTTCCTTATTATCGGTTCTATTAGCGGAATGGTAATTGGATATAAAAACTCTAGTTTCTTTATTACTGAAAAAATTACATATGCATGTTTGGGATTAATCCTTGGACTTATTATTACTTTCCTTATAGAATTATGTATTGTCACTCCTATAGTAGCTTTGATTGAAATAAATTACAAATTAGAATTAATTACTAAAAAAATTATAGGAGAAGAAAACAAAAGTAGTACATCTCCTATTTCAAAAAAAATTAAGGAACAACAAACAGACACTGAAACACTATCACTATCAATTGAAACAGAAAAAACAGTTTCTGTTCCTTATTGGTTTTGCAAAAAATGCAATAAAGAAAACTCCGGAAGAAACAATACTTGTTGGAACTGTGGTACAACTAGAGAAAAAGAAACAATTTGCTCGCCTTACTGGTTCTGCAAAAATTGCAATAAGGAAAATTCAAGTAAAAACAACACTTGTTGGAATTGCGGAACTACTAAATCAGAATAATTACCGCTTTGCCACAAAAAAATTAACAGCGACTGGTAATTAATTTCATGTCATCCATATTAAAAAGGGGCTATCCAATAAAGAGCGTCGTCATGCAGAATTTATTTCAGCATTTGTACTGTATGTAGCTTTGAGATTCCGAAACAAGTTCGGAATGACGCTATGCTCTAAAATTTTGGATAGCCCTTTTATTTTTCCCCCACCTATAACACAACCGCCTTGCTTAACGATTTACATTTTCATTGCGACCTTTAATCGCTTTGATTTTGTTACGTGAAACATGCGTAATATCCGCATTTTCATCATTTTTAAAATCTTCCGAACAGTAGTACTGTATTTCTTCATAAAAATAATCACCGGAATCATTGTCATCGTAATAGCGATATTCTTCTTTCCCCACCAATTGATTGTCAGTTTCTACATTATTATAGAAAGCAACATTTTGCTTATACTTTTTTCCTTTGTATTCTCCGTAAGTATAAACCGTATAATTTTGGTCTTTTCCGTCGGATACAGAATGTTCTTTTACGACATAGCCGTCATTATCAAGTTCATATTCTATCACCTCGCAATTATCCTTTATATCTGCAGCTGTGATTTGATTGCTTGATTTTATAGAATTGTTATTTAACAAGAACACTTCTTCACGATATAATTTACCCGAAATATTATAAAAATATTTTGTATAAAAAGTCTTCACCACATCGTCTTTGTTATCATCATCAATATCATAATAACTTTTTGTAATGCAGGCTGTTTTTTTCGTTCCGTCATATTCATAAAACAATTCTTCACGTAAATCATCATAACCTTCTCCGTTATAAGAAGTTTCTTTGACCGGTTGTTTTTGATTGTTATAATCATATTTTTTGTTGATAATGACTTCACCGTCTTCTTTTTCAATATACGTAATTTCATTACCGTTTATAGTCTTGACAGCTTTATACAGCTCTTTTCCGCCGATATCAAAAGTTTTCTTTTCCAGTAATTCAGTTTTCCCGGTAATACTGTTATTTCCGTATTTCAAAATCTGACTTCCGATTTTTTCTTTTTGCTTTGTGTCGTTATCATAAACAGTTACTTTTATTTCATCCGGATTGCTGCTGTCCTACTCGCAATATTCCTCTATCTTACC